>NZ_JARJHW010000143.1:0-18869 GCF_040560175.1 Streptomyces panacea | reverse complement strand
CTGGCAGAGCGCCGGAGCCCGCCTCCTCGGCGGCTGCTGCCGCGTCGGCCCCACCCGGATCGCGGAGGTCGCGGCCCAACTGGACGCGGAGAGGTACGCCCCCTGACCGCCGGCCCGCTCGACGCGCCCCTCCAGCCCTTCGCCTTGCGCGGAGTCCTCCGTACGGCGCGGTAATCCGCTACCGGTACGGGCCGGCCGGCACACATACTCGGTCAGGTGTTCCTTACGATCAGTACGACCGGCACCCCTGAACGCCCCGCCACCGACCTCGGGTTTCTGCTGCACAAGCATCCCGACAAGGCGCAGACGTTCTCCACCTCCCACGGCACCGCGCACGTCCTCTACCCCGAGGCGTCCGCCGAGCGCTGCACGGCGGCGCTCCTGCTGGAGGTCGATCCGATGGCCCTCGTGCGGCGCGGCAAGAACAAGGGGCGCGGGGGCGCGCCCGACGCGGCGCTCGCGCAGTACGTCAACGACCGCCCCTACGCCGCGTCCTCGCTGCTCGCCGTCGCCCTGAGCACGGTCTTCAAGAGCGCCCTGCGCGGCGTGTGCAACGCGCTGCCCGAGCGCGCGGCCGAGCCTCTGCCCCTGCGGATCGAGGTGCCCGCCGTGCCCGCGCGCGGTGGCGCCGAGCTGGTCCGCGGCCTCTTCGGGCCGCTGGGCTGGACAACGGTCGACGTGCGGCCGGTGGCGCTGGACGAGACGTTCCCCGCGTGGGGCGAATCCCGCTACGTACAGCTGGTACTGGAGGGGGAGCTGCGACTCGCCGACGCGCTGCGCCAGTTGTACGTGCTCCTGCCGGTGCTCGACGACGCCAAGCACTACTGGGTCGCGCCCGACGAGGTGGAGAAACTGCTGCGGGCCGGTGAGGGCTGGCTGGCCGACCACCCGGAGCGGCAGCTCATCACCAGCCGCTATCTGAACCGCCGTTGGGGCCTGACCAGGGAGGCCAACGACCGGCTCGAACTGGTCCGGCTCGCCGAGGCCGACGACATCGGCGTCGAGGCGATCGACAACGCCGTCGAGGACCCGGCACCGGAGCCCGACGACGCCCCGGCGGAGAACGCCGAGAACGTGGGGAAGAACGCCGACAAGGTCGAGAGCGTCGAGAAGACCGTCTCCCTCGCCCAGCAGCGACGCGAGGCGATCCTCACCGCCCTGCGCGACGCGGGCGCCGGCAGCGTGCTCGACCTCGGTTGCGGCCAGGGCCAGCTCGTACAGGCCCTGTTGAAGGACATGCGCTTCACCAAGGTGGTGGGCGTCGACGTGTCCGTACGCGCGCTCACCGTCGCCGCCCGCCGCCTCAAGGTGGAGCGGATGAGCGAGCGCCAGGCCGAGCGCGTCGCGCTGATGCAGAGCTCGCTCACGTACACGGACAAGCGGCTCAAGGGTTACGACGCCGCCGTGCTCAGCGAGGTGATCGAGCACCTGGACCTGCCGAAGCTGCCCGCCCTGGAGTACGCGGTGTTCGGTACGGCGCGGCCCGCGACCGTCGTCGTGACGACGCCGAACGTCGAGTACAACGTCCGCTGGGAGACCCTCCCCGCCGGACACGTGCGCCACCGGGACCACCGCTTCGAGTGGACGCGCGCGGAGTTCCGCGCCTGGGCGGACAGGGTGGCGCTGCGCCACGGGTACGCCGTGCGGTACGTACCGGTGGGGCCGGAGGACCCCGAGGTGGGGCCGCCCACGCAGCTGGCGGTGTTCAGCGCCACAGAGACCACCAAGGCCACAAGGACCACGAGGACCACGAACGTGAAGGAGGAGAAGGCCGCATGAGCAGCAACGAGACAGGCACCGGGACCGAGACAGGCACCGGGACCAAGGCCGGCGCCGAGGCCGGCGCCCGGATCCTCCCCGTCACCGACCTCTCCCTCGTCGTCCTGATCGGCGCCACCGGCTCCGGCAAGTCGACCTTCGCGCGCACCCACTTCAAGCCCACCGAGGTCATCTCCTCGGACTTCTGCCGCGGCCTCGTCGCCGACGACGAGAACGACCAGAGCGCCAGCGGCGACGCCTTCGACGTACTCAACTACATCGCGGGCAAGCGCCTCGCCGCCGGTCGGCGCACGGTTGTCGACGCCACCAACGTCCAGCTGGAGAGCCGAAGGCAGTTCGTGCGCCTCGCCAGGGAGCACGACGTGCTGCCCATCGCGATCGTCCTCGACCTGCCCGAGGCGGTCTGCGCCGAACGCAACGCCGCCCGCCCCGACCGGGCCGGTCTGCCCCGCCATGTCATCAAGCGCCACCAGCGCGAACTGCGCCGTTCGCTGCGCGGACTCGAACGCGAGGGCTTCCGCAAGGTGCACGTCCTGCGCGGTGTCGAGGAGGTCGAGCGCGCCGAGGTCGTCACCGAGCGCCGCTACAACGACCTCACCCACCTCACCGGCCCCTTCGACATCATCGGCGACATCCATGGCTGCCGCTCCGAGCTGGACACACTGCTGGCCCGGCTCGGTTACGCGGACGGCGACGGCGCCCACCCCGAAGGCCGTACGGCGGTCTTCGTCGGCGACCTCGTCGACCGCGGCCCCGACAGCCCCGGTGTGCTGCGCCGCGTGATGCGCATGGTCGGCGCGGGCAACGCGCTGTGTGTGCCGGGCAACCACGAGAACAAGCTCGGCCGCTGGCTCAAGGGCAGAAAGGTCCAGCTCACGCATGGACTCGCCGAGACCGTCGAGCAGTTGGAGAAGGAGGACGACGCCTTCCGCGAGCAGGTGGGGACCTTCATCGACGGCCTCGTCAGCCATTACGTCCTGGACGGCGGCAAGCTCGTCGTCTGCCACGCCGGGCTGCCGGAGAAGTACCACGGCCGCACGTCGGGCCGGGTCCGCGCGCACGCGCTGTACGGCGACACGACCGGCGAGACCGACGAGTTCGGCCTGCCCGTCCGCTACCCGTGGGCCGAGGACTACCGGGGCCGGGCGGCCGTCGTGTACGGCCACACCCCCGTACCGAACACCTCCTGGATCAACAACACCATCTGCCTCGACACCGGCGCCGTCTTCGGCGGCAGGATGACCGCGCTGCGCTGGCCCGAGCGCGAACTGGTCGACGTACCGGCGGAGCGCGTCTGGTACGAGCCGGCCAAGCCGCTCAGCACGGAGGCGCCGGGCAGCCGCGAGGGCCGGCCGCTCGACCTCGCCGACGTGCACGGCCGGCGTTCCGTGGAGACCCGGCACATGGGCCGGCTCGCGGTGCGCGAGGAGAACGCGGCGGCGGCACTGGAGGTCATGAGCCGCTTCGCCGTCGACCCGCGCCTCCTCGCCTATCTGCCGCCGACCATGGCACCGACCGCGACCTCCCACGAGGAGGGCTATCTGGAGCACCCGGCCGAAGCCTTCGCGCAGTACCGCGACGACGGCGTGGCGCAGGTCGTGTGCGAGGAGAAGCACATGGGCTCGCGCGCGGTGGCGCTGGTCTGCCGCGACGCGTCCGTGGCGCGCGAACGCTTCGGCATCGGCGGCCCCGGCCCTGGCATCGACCCCGGCATCGGTGGCCCAGCCACCGGCACCGCCCCCGGCACCGGCACAGAGACCGGCACCGCCCCCGCCGCCGACCCGGGCAGCGAGGGCGACCGCGGCGCACCGACCGGCGCCCTGCACACCCGCACCGGTCGCCCCTTCTTCGACGACCCGGCGGTCACCGAGGAGATCCTGGGCCGCCTCCGTACGGCCATCGGCGCCGCCGGCCTCTGGGACGAGCTCGAAACGGACTGGCTGCTGCTCGACGCCGAGCTGATGCCCTGGTCCCTGAAGGCCACCGGCCTCCTGCGCACCCAGTACGCGGCGGTCGGCGCGGCGGCGGGGGCCGTCTTCCCGGCCGTGACGGGCGCGCTCGAAGCGGCCGTCGCCCGGGGTGTCGACGTGGGCGCGCTGCTGTCCGTCCAGCGTGAACGGGCCACCGACGCGGTGGCGTTCACGGAGGCGTACCGCCGCTACTGCTGGGAGACGGACGGCCTGGAAGGCGTACGGCTCGCGCCGTTCCAGCTCCTCGCCGCGCGGGGCCGCAACCTTGCCTCTGTACCGCACGACCGGCAGCTGGCCTGGATCGACCGGCTGACCGAGCACGACCCGACCGGTCTGCTCCAGGTCACCCGCCGCCTCGTCGTGGAGACGGGCGACGAGGAGTCGGTACGGGCCGGGGTCGACTGGTGGCTGGAGATGACCGGGCGCGGCGGCGAGGGCATGGTCGTCAAGCCGCTCCAGGCGCTCGTACGGGACGGCAAGAAGCGGCTGGTCCAGCCGG
Organism: Streptomyces panacea; assembly: GCF_040560175.1. Classification (NCBI taxonomy): domain Bacteria; kingdom Bacillati; phylum Actinomycetota; class Actinomycetes; order Kitasatosporales; family Streptomycetaceae; genus Streptomyces; species Streptomyces panacea. The sequence continues at coordinate 14,621 of NZ_JARJHW010000143.1, read as the reverse complement.
GCGTCAAGGTGCGCGGGCGCGAGTACCTGCGGATCATCTACGGCCCCGAGTACACCCGGCCGGAGAATCTGGAGCGGCTGCGTGGCCGGTTCCTCGGTCACAAGAGGTCGCTGGCGCTGCGGGAGTACGCGCTCGGGCTCGAAGCGCTGGACCGGCTGGCGGACGACGAGCCGCTGTGGCGCGTCCATGAGGCGGTGTTCGCGGTTCTGGCGCTGGAGTCGGAGCCGGTGGACCCCCGGCTGTAGCCCCTGTCCGCCGGCCGGCCGGGTCGCGGGGCTTTCCGGAGCCGCGCGACCCGGCCTCTGCGCTCATTCGCCGCGTGAACGGTCCCCGATCCGCGAGGATGGGGTCATGGGATTCCATGTCGACTCCGAGACCGGGCGGCTGCGCCGCGTCATACTGCACCGCCCTGACCTGGAGCTGAAGCGGCTCACCCCTGGCAACAAGGACACGTTGCTCTTCGACGACGTGCTGTGGGTGCGCCGCGCGCGCGAGGAGCACGACGGCTTCGCCGACGTCCTGCGCGACCGGGGCGTCAAGGTCCATCTCTTCGGCGACCTGCTGCGCGAGTCCCTGGACATCCCGACGGCTCGCGCGCTCGTCCTGGACCGTGTCTTCGACGAGAAGGAGTACGGCCCGCTCGCCACCGATCACCTCAGATCGGTCTTCGACGAGCTGCCGACCGCCGATCTCGTGGAGGCGCTGGTCGGCGGGATGACCAAGCGCGAGTTCCTGGACAGCCACGCCGAGCCGACCTCCGTCCGCTTCCATGTCATGGACCTGGACGACTTCCTCCTCGACCCGCTGCCGAACCACCTCTTCACCCGCGACACCTCCGCCTGGATCTACGACGGTGTGTCCATCAACGCGATGCGCTGGCCGGCCCGGCAGCGCGAGACCGTCCACTTCGAGGCGATCTACAAGCACCACCCGCTGTTCACCGGCCCGGACGCGGGTCCCTTCCATCACTGGTCGGAGGGGCAGGACGACTATCCGTCCACCATCGAGGGTGGTGACGTGCTGGTCATCGGTGAGGGCGCCGTGCTGATCGGGATGAGCGAGCGCACCACGCCGCAGGCCGTCGAGATGCTGGCGCGCGGGATGTTCGAGGCCGGCTCCGCCCGCACGATCGTGGCGCTCGACATGCCCAAGCGGCGCGCCTTCATGCATCTCGACACGGTGATGACGATGGTCGACCGTGACATCTTCACGCAGTACGCGGGTCTCGGCATGCTCCGCTCGTACACCATCGAGCCGGGCGCGGGCGGGAACGAACTCAAGGTGACCGACCATCCGCCGGAGCACATGCACCGCGCGATCGCCGCCGCCCTGGGGCTCGACGAGATCCGTGTACTGACGGCGACGCAGGACGTGCACGCGGCCGCGCGCGAGCAGTGGGACGACGGCTGCAACGTGCTGGCCGTCGAGCCGGGGGTGGTCGTCGCGTACGAGCGCAACGTCACCACCAACACGTATCTGCGCAAGCAGGGGATCGAGGTGATCGAGATCCGGGGCAGTGAGCTGGGCCGGGGGCGGGGCGGGCCGCGCTGTATGAGCTGTCCGATCGAACGGGACGCGGTCTGACCGGCGGGTCGGCGCGCCGACGGGCAGGCCGGTCGACAGGCCGGTCGACAGGCCGGTCGGGCGGGTCCACCTGCCCCCTGTATATCAATACGGTAGGTCGTATATAGTTCCAAGGTCTCTGTATCGGTCCCCGTACAGGTCTCCGTATTCGCGACGCAGGAGCAGCCACATGGCGATACAACTCGCAGGCCGCCACTTCCTCAAGGAGCTCGACTTCACCGCCGACGAGTTCCGGGGGCTGGTCGAGCTGGCCGCCGGGCTCAAGGCCGCGAAGAGGTCGGGCAACGAGGTGCAGCTCCTGCGCGGCAAGAACATCGCCCTCATCTTCGAGAAGGCGTCGACGCGTACGCGCTGCGCGTTCGAGGTGGCCGCGGCCGACCAGGGCGCCTCCACGACGTACATCGACCCGTCCGGCTCGCACATCGGGAAGAAGGAGTCCGCCAAGGACACCGCGCGCGTGCTCGGCCGGATGTTCGACGGCATCGAGTTCCGCGGTGACGCCCAGGCGACCGTCGAGGAGCTGGCCGCCTACGCCGGGGTGCCCGTCTTCAACGGGCTCACCGCCGACTGGCACCCCACGCAGATGCTGGCGGACGTGCTCACGATGACCGAGCACACCGACAAGCAGCTGGAGCGGATCGCCTTCGCCTACCTCGGCGACGCCCGCTACAACATGGGCAACTCCTACCTCGTCACCGGTGCGCTGCTGGGCATGGACGTGCGGATCGTCGCTCCCCGCGCCTACTGGCCCGCGGACGACGTCGTCGCGCTGGCCCGCAAGTCCGCCGAGACCAGCGGCGCCCGTATCACGCTCACCGAGTCGATCGCCGAGGGTGTCGGCGGCGCCGACTTCGTGGCCACCGACGTATGGGTGTCGATGGGGGAGCCGCAGGAGATCTGGGACGAGCGCATCGCGGCCCTCGGGCCGTACAGCGTGACGATGGACGTGCTGAGCGCGACCGGGAATCCGGACGTGAAGTTCATGCACTGCCTCCCGGCCTTCCACGACCTGGGGACGGTCGTCGGGTGGGAGATCCACGAGCGCCACGGGCTCACGGAACTCGAAGTGACCGACGAGGTGTTCGAGTCCGCGCACTCCGTGGTCTTCGACGAGGCGGAGAACCGGCTGCACACGATCAAGGCCGTACTCGTCGCGACGCTGGCCCCGGACCAGGTCACGCCGCGTGGTGCGGCGCGCTGACGTTCGCCCGTGTCGCCCGCCCCGTGTCGCCCACCCCGTGTCGGCAGCGGTGATGTCCGCCGTGTCGGAACCCCGACCTTCCCCGTGTCAGCGCGCTGACAGGGTGAACCAGACCGCCTTGCCCTGATCCGTCGGACGGTGACCGCAGTCGGCGCTCAGCGTACGGATCAGCAGCAGCCCCCTGCCGTGCTCCTGCCAGGGGTCGGGTACGCGGCCGGGCACCGGCGCCGACAGGTCGCCCGGCGGGCCCGGGTCGCCGTCGTGGACCTCGATCTGGCAGCCCCAGGGCAGCAGCTCGACCACCAGCTCGATGGGGACGTCCGGGCTGGTGTGCTCGACGGCGTTGGCGACCAACTCCGCCGTCAGCAGTTCCGCCGTGTCGCTGTCCGCCGTCGGCCCGATGTCGGCCAGCGCGGTACGGATCAGGGCGCGCGCCATCGGCACCGCTGCCGCGCTGTGCGGCAGGGTGATGCGCCAGGAGGCGGTGTCCGATGCTTCGTCGAGCAAGGCGGGGGATCCGTTCGGGCTGTGCGAGATGCCGTGAGGTCGCGAGCCGGAACTCGGGGAGTCTCGCGACGCAGATGGGCCTGGGGCCCAACCTTACGGAGCGTGAGCGGCATAACAAGGGGCAGCGGACTGCCGGAAATGGGACCTCCGCCACTTATCGGCCGGGACCTTTGGCGCCCCCGGGGCAGGATCCGGCGGGTCTGCCGGGGGTCCGGCAGGGGTTTGCCGGGGCCTGGCGCGGGCCGGCGCGGGCCGGCGCGGGCCCGGCGGCGGCCCGCTCGCGGCGTCGCGCGCCCGTATCGCGCACTCGTGACGGCAGTCACGGGCGAGTGATACCTTTCTTGGCGTAGGTCAGCCCGGCGTCGAGCTGAAGGAGGCCGCACCCCATGAGCCCGTTCTCCGGCTCCACCCCCCGCACCGAGGAGTGGCGCCATCTGCGGCTGACACGCGAGGACGGCGTCGCGACCGTCACCCTCGCCCGGCCCGACAAGCTCAACGCCCTCACCTTCGGTGCCTACGCCGACCTGCGCGACCTGCTCGCCGAGCTGTCCAGGGAGCGGTCCGTCCGCGCCCTCGTACTGGCGGGCGAGGGGCGCGGCTTCTGCTCGGGCGGCGACGTGGACGAGATCATCGGTGCCACGCTCTCCATGGACACCGCCCAGCTCCTCGACTTCAACCGCATGACCGGGCAGGTCGTCAGGGCCGTGCGCGAATGCCCGTTCCCGGTGATCGCCGCCGTGCACGGGGTCGCCGCCGGCGCCGGCGCCGTCCTCGCGCTCGCCGCCGACTTCCGCGTCGCCGACCCCACCGCGCGCTTCGCGTTCCTCTTCACCCGCGTCGGTCTCTCCGGCGGCGACATGGGCGCGGCGTATCTGCTGCCGCGCGTCGTCGGCCTCGGACACGCCACCCGGCTGCTGATGCTCGGCGAACCGGTGCGCGCACCCGAGGCCGAACGCATCGGTCTCATCAGCGAGTTGACCGACGAGGGCGCCGCCGACGCCCGCGCCGCCGAACTCGCCCGCCGGCTCGCCGACGGCCCGGCCCTCGCGTACGCGCAGACGAAGGCGCTGCTCACCGCGGAGCTGGACATGCCGCTCGCCGCGTCCGTCGAACTGGACGCCGCCACCCAGGCGTTGCTCATGAACGGCGAGGACTACGCGGAGTTCCACGCCGCCTTCACCGAGAAGCGGCCCCCCAAGTGGCAGGGCCGCTAGCCGTGTCGGGCGCGGGGGCGGCCGCCAAGCCGCTGAAGGTCGCCGTCATCGGCGGCGGGCCCGGCGGGCTGTACGCCGCCGTGCTGCTCAAGCGGCTCGACCCCCGGCGCGAGATAACCGTCTGGGAGCGCAACGCCCCCGACGACACCTTCGGCTTCGGAGTCGTCCTCTCCGACGAGACATTGGGCGGCATCGAGCACGCCGACCCCACCGTCCACCGCGCCCTCCAGGGCGAGTTCGTGCGCTGGGACGACATCGACATCGTCCACCGGGGCCGCACCCTGACCTCCGGCGGCCACGGCTTCGCCGCCCTCGGCCGCCGCCGGCTCCTGGAGATCCTGCACGAGCGCTGCGCGTCCCTGGGTGTACGGCTCCGCTTCCGCACCCAGGCACCTCCCGCCGCCCAACTCGCCGCCACCCACGACCTGGTGATCGCCGCCGACGGGGTGAACAGCCGCACCCGCGAGAGCCACGCCGATGTCTTCCGGCCCACCGTCACCACCGAGCGCTGCCGGTACATCTGGCTCGCCGCCGACTTCGCCTTCGACGCGTTCCGCTTCGAGATCGCCGAGACCGAGCACGGTGTGATGCAGCTCCACGGCTACCCGTTCTCGTCCGACGCGAGCACCGTCATCGTCGAGATGCGCGAAGAGGTCTGGCGCGCGGCCGGGTTCGACGTCCTCGACGAGCGGCAGTCCACCGAGCGGTGCGCCAAGATCTTCGCCGACGCGCTCGGCGGGCGGGCGCTGCGGGCCAACAAGTCGTCCTGGACGGCGTTCCGCACGGTCGTCAACGCGCACTGGAGCCACGGCAACACGGTCCTCATCGGCGACGCCGCCCACACCGCGCACTTCTCCATCGGCTCCGGCACGAAGCTCGCCGTCGAGGACGCCCTGGCGCTCGCGGCGTGCGTCGAGGAGCGCCCCGATCTGCCGGCCGCGCTCGCCGCGTACGAGACCGAGCGCCGCCCCGTCGTGGAGTCGACCCAGCGCGCGGCGGCGGCGAGTCTGCGCTGGTTCGAGGAGCTGGCCACCTACACCGACCAGCCGGCCCGGCAGTTCGCGTTCGGTCTCCTCACCCGCAGCCGCCGCGTCACGCACGACAATCTGCGGCTGCGCGACGCCGAATTCACGGGAGCGGTGGAGGAGGACTTCGGCTGCGAGCCCGGTACGCCCCCGATGTTCACCCCCTTCCGGCTGCGCGGACTGACGGTGCGCAACCGGGTCGTGGTCTCGGCCATGGACATGTACGTCGCCCAGGACGGCGTTCCCGGCGACTTCCACCTCGTGCACCTCGGGGCGCGCGCCCTCGGCGGGGCGGGGCTCGTGATGACGGAGATGGTGTGCGTCAGCCCGGAGGGCAGGATCACACCGGGCTGCACCGGGCTCTGGACGGACGAACAGGGCGCGGCCTGGCGGCGGGTGACGGATTTCGTCCACAACGGCGCCCCCACAGAAGGCGGTTCACCTGGTGCCGCGATCGGGATCCAGCTCGGCCACTCGGGGCGCAAGGGCTCCACGCGCCTCATGTGGGAGGGCATGGACCAGCCGCTGTCGGCTGGCAACTGGCCGCTGTCCGCCGCCTCGGCGCTGCCGTACCTGCCGGGCGTCGGCCAGGTCCCGCACGCGCTCGACCGGGCGGGACTCACCGAGATACGCGAGCAGTTCGCCTCCGCGACCCGCCGGGCCGCCGACGCCGGCTTCGACCTGCTCGAACTCCACTGCGCCCACGGGTACTTGCTGTCCGGCTTCCTCTCGCCGCTGACCAACACCCGGACCGACGCGTACGGCGGCGACCTCGCCGGACGGCTCCGCTACCCGCTCGAAGTCTTCGATGCCGTGAGGGAGTCGTGGCTCGCCGACCGGCCGATGACGGTCCGGATCTCCGCCACCGACTGGACCCCGGGCGGCAACACCGCAGAGGAGGCGGTGGAGATCGCGCGCGCGTTCGTCGCGCACGGCGCCGACGCGATCGACGTGTCGACCGGACAGGTCGTCCCCGAGGAACGCCCCGAGTTCGGCCGCTCCTACCAGACACCGTTCGCCGACCGGATCCGCAACACCCTCGGGGTGCCGGTGATCGCCGTCGGCGCCATCTCGTCCTGGGACGACGTCAACTCACTCCTGCTGGCGGGCCGCGCGGACCTCTGCGCCCTGGCCCGCCCCCACCTCTACGACCCGCACTGGACCCTGCACGCGGCGGCCGACCAGGGCTACGGCGGCCCGGCCGCACCATGGCCGGCGCCGTACCGCGCGGGCAGCCGTACACCTCCGACGGGCCGCACGGACGGCCCGAAGCCGAGACTCACCCTGAGCTGACCGGGCCGGGTCCGTCGGTCGGGCACTCGTGGCAGAGACACCCGCCGGGGTGCGGGACGCCGGGATGGGCCTCCCGGCGGTACAGCGCCGCGAGCCGTTCCAGACCGGCGGCCCGCTCCCGCGCACACTTTTCAGTGTGCGCCATGACACCCAGCTTCTCGGCCCGGCGCAGCACGGCGGGGGCGTACACGAGCCTGGCCCGGCATGTGTGCAGATGCCGCGACGGCATGTCGATGGTGATCCAGTGGCCGGTGTCGCGCGCCTGGCCGACCGTGGTCACGTCCGCGTGCCCCATCCCGGGGTAGGTGTCGATGACGAACACCCGGGCGCCGCCCCGGTACGCCTTCGTGCCGGGCCGCGGCTCCTGGCCGCCGTCGCCGTACCGCCGCCACCGCACCACGTTGGCGACGATCATCCACCGCGGTTCGGGTGTTTCGTCCATGCCCCCGATGATGGCCGCCCCCGCCCGGCGAGTCGCCCGAATTCAGGGCCGGTGTACGAACTCGGCCCCGGCGTCCCGCAGTTGGCCGTGCAGCGCCGCGAACACCTCCGCCGAGCGCCCGCCCGGCCACCCCGCGGGCAGCAGCTCCACCGGCAACCCCGGGTCGGCGTACGGCAGTTGGCGCCAGGAGTCGAGAGCCGGCAGATAGTCCCGGTAGGCGGATTCGGCCGTGTCGGCGGCCGACCCGTGGGTCTCCCACCGCCGCAGCACCGGCTCGTGCGCCGCCAGGAACTCCTTGTGCAGCGCGGCGATCTCCCCGAGGTCCCACCACCGCCCCACGGCCTCCGCCGTCGCCGCGAAGCCCAGGTGCTCGCCGCGGAACAGGTCGACGTACGGGTCGAGTCGCAGCCGCTCCAGCGCGTGCCGCGTCTCCTCGTACAGATGGCCGGGCGCGATCCACACCCCCGGCGCGGCGGTCCCGAAGCCCAGCCGGGCCAGCCGCGACCGCAGCAGATGGCGCTTGTGCCGCTCGGCCTCGGGGACGGAGAACACCGCGAGCACCCAGCCGTCGGAGAGCCGGGGCACTGGTCGGTCGTAGATGCGCCGGTCGCCGTCGTCGAGCAGCTGCCGCGCGTCGGCCGAGAGCGCGTACCCCGCCGCGCCCTCCGGCGTGCGCTCGGCGATCAGCAGTCCCCGGCGCTTGAGCCGCGACACCGACGACCGTACGGACGGTGCGTCGACCCCGAGCGCGCCGAGCAGCCGGACCAGCTCGGCCACGGCGAGCGGCGCGCCGTCCGGCGTCCGGCCGTACGCGCCGTAGAGGGTGACGATCAGGGATCGCGGGGTGTGCTGCTCGGCCACGTGATCACTCTAAGGGGTGGTCGCGGGGCGGGCCGGACGCGCTCAGGCGCCGGGCCGGAGCCGGAAGCGCTGGAGTTTGCCCGTCGGGGTACGGGGGAGCGCGTCCAGGAACTCGAAGACACGCGGGCATTTGTACGGCACCAGCCGGGACCTGACGAACGCGCGCAGCGCCTCCTTCGTCCCCTCGCCCGCCCCTACCCCTTCGCGCAGGACGACGTACGCCGCCACGATCTGGCCCCGCAGCTCGTCGGGATGGCCCACGACCGCCGCCTCCGTCACATCGGGGTGCGCCAGCAGGGCCTCCTCGACCTGGGGGCCCGCGATGTTGTACCCCGCCGAGATGATCATGTCGTCGGCGCGCGCGACATAGCGGAAGTAGCCGTCCGGCTCCCGTACATAGGTGTCGCCGGTGAGGTTCCAGCCGTCGCGTACATAGACCGACTGACGCGGATCGGAGAGATAGCGGCAGCCCACCGGGCCGCGTACGGCCAGCAGCCCCGGCTCCCCGTCGGGCAGCGGGACACCGGACTCGTCCACGACGCGCGCCTCCCAGCCGGGGACCGGAACACCCGTCGTGCCGGGCCGGACCGCCTCGTCGGCGGCCGAGATGAAGATGTGCAGCAGCTCCGTCGCGCCGATGCCGTTGATGACGCGGATCCCGGTCCGCTCGTACCAGTCCTGCCAGGTGGCGGCGGGCAGATTCTCCCCGGCGGACACGCAGCGGCGCAGACCGGAGATGTCGTAGGTCCCCGCGGCGCCGAGTTCGCCCAGCATCACGCGGTACGCCGTCGGCGCCGTGAACAGCACCGACACCCCGCGCTCGGCGACAGCCGCCAACAGCTGCTTGGGGCCCGCCTGTTCGAGCAGCAGCGTCGAGGCGCCCGCCCGCATCGGGAAGACGAGCAGGCCGCCGAGCCCGAAGGTGAAGCCGAGCGGCGGACTGCCGGCGAACACGTCGTCCGGCTCCGGGCGCAGCACATGGCGCGAGAACGTGTCGGCGATGGAGAGCACGTCGCGGTGGAAGTGCATGCAGCCCTTGGGCCGCCCCGTGGTCCCCGAGGTGAACGCGATGAGCGCGACGTCGTCGGCCGCCGTCTCCACCGCCTCGTACCGCTCCGGCTTCCCCTCCGCCAGCCGCAGCAGATCGTCCGGCCCCTCGCCTCCGTACGTCGCGACGCGCAGCCCCGGCACCTGCGCCTCGATCAGGTCGTCGACCGACCGGATGTCACAGAGCGCGTGCCCGACCCGCGCGATCTCGCACATCGTGGCCAGCTCCCGCGCCCGCTGCTGGGCGAGCACGGTCACCGCCACCCCGCCCGCCTTCAGGACGGCCAGCCAGCACGCGGCCAGCCAGGGTGTCGTCGGGCCGCGCAGCAGGACCCGGTTGCCCGGCACCACGCCCAGGTCGGAGGTCAGGACGTGCGCGATCCGGTCGACGTGGGCGCGCAGTTGGCCGTACGACCAGCTGTCGCCGGACGGGAGGTGGAAGACGGGGCGGTCGGCGCCGAAGCGCTCCACCGTGCGGTCGAGCAGTTCGACGGCGCAGTTGAGCCGGTCGGGCCCGCGCAGTTCGGGCGGGTCGAAGACGAGCTCCGGCCACTGCTCGGGCGGCGGCAGATGGTCGCGCGGAAAAGTGTCGCGGTGCGCCGAGGGTGTGAGAACCGCCGGTGTCAGCTCCATCGTTCGCCCCCTCGTGGGGTGGCTTGGTGGCCTTGTGCATCGAGCGTATCGTGTGGGTGACGACAGTCAACAGTCCGCGATAGACGCGATTCAAGTGAGGGCCCGGATGCCCGTATTCTCGCTCGATCCGGCACAAAAGTCCTGGTGCGACGAGCTGCGCGCCGTCGCCGCCGACCGGCTCCGCCCGCTCGCCGAGAAGGGCGAGCCGGGCCGGATCAACCGCCCGCTGGTCACCGCCCTCGGTGAGCTGGGGCTCCTCGACCGCATGCTGACCGCCGGAGCGCTCGATCTCTGCCTGCTGCGCGAGTCCCTGGCCCACGGCTGTACGGAGGCGGAGACCGCACTCGCCCTCCAGGGGCTCGGCAGCTACCCGATCGTCCAGGCCGGCACCGAGGAGCAACGGGCGCGCTGGCTGCCCGAGGTGGCGGCGGGCCGCGCCGTGGCCGCGTTCGCGCTGAGCGAGCCGGGCGCCGGATCCGACGCGGCGGCGCTCGCGCTCGACGCGGTGGAGGACAACGGGCCGGACGGCCCCGGCTGGCTGCTCACCGGCGAGAAGCGCTGGATCTCCAACGCGCCCGGGGCCGACTTCTACACCGTCTTCGCCCGTACCACCCCGGGCGCCGGGGCGCGCGGCGTCACCGCGTTCCTCGTCCCCGCCGACCGGCCCGGACTGACGGGCTCGCCGATCGAGATGCTCTCACCGCACCCCATCGGCGCCCTGGCCTTCGACTCCGTACGCGTGAGCCCCACCGACGTCCTGGGCGAGGTGGACCGGGGCTTCCGCGTCGCCATGAACACCCTCAACCTCTTCCGCCCCAGCGTCGGCGCCTTCGCCGTCGGCATGGCGGGCGCCGCCCTCGAAGCGACCCTCCTGCACACCGCCGACCGCACCGCCTTCGGCGGCCCGCTCAAGAACCTCCAGTCCGTCGCGCACCAGGTCGCGGAGATGGCGACACGCACGGAGGCGGCCCGGCTGCTGGTGTACGCGGCGGCCGAGGCGTACGACTCCGGGGCGCCGGACGTGCCCCGCCGGTCGGCGATGGCGAAGCTGTTCGCGACCGAGACCGCGCAGTACGTGGTCGACGCCGCCGTCCAACTGCACGGCGCCCGCGCCCTCCAACGCGGCCACCTGCTGGAACACCTCTACCGCGAGGTCCGCGCGCCCCGTATCTACGAGGGCGCGACCGAGGTCCAACGCACCATCATCGCCAAGGAGTTGTACGGATGAGCCTGGAGCGGACCAACCCCGCCGAACTCGCCCCGCCCACCGGCTTCTCGCACGCGGTGAGCGTGACGGCGACGGACGGCCGACTGGTGTTCCTGGCCGGCCAGACCGCGCTCGACCAGGCCGGCGCGGTCGTGGGGGAGACCCTGGTCGAGCAGTTCGAGACGGCACTGGGCAACCTCCTCGCCGCGCTGGCCGCGACGGGCGGCACCCCGGACCACCTCGCGCGCGTCACCGTCTACGCCACCGACGTCGCGGACTACCGCGCCCACGCCGCCGAACTGGGCCGGGTGTGGCGGCGGCTCGCGGGCCGCGAGTACCCGGCGATGGCACTGATCGGCGCGGTCAGACTCTGGGACGAGAGCGCGCTGGTGGAGCTGGACGGCATCGCGATGGTGCCCTGACGCGGGGCGAGTTGAGTACAGGTCCAGCAAACCGGCCCCAACTCCCCTGCCCGCACGGCGGAAGAACGCCTGGCCGGTCCATGGACCGGACCACGTGCCCGCCTCTACGTTGAGCGGCACGCCGTCCGAGATCGGAGCATGCCGCATGAAGGACGTCACCCCCCTGACCGAAGGCTGGACGCTGCGCCACGAGCGGACCGACGTACCGGCGGCGGTCCCCGGCTGCGTCCACACCGACCTGCTCGCCGCCGGGCTCATCGAGGACCCCTTCCTCTCCCGGAACGAGACGGCGGTCGCCTGGGTGGGCCGCGAGGACTGGCGTTACGACACCGTCCTCGGCGCCCGCGACACCGCGCACGAGCGCACCGACCTCGTCTTCGACGGACTCGACACCGTCGCCGCGATCAGCGTGGGTGGTGAACGCGTCGGCAACACCCGCAACATGCACCGTGGTTACCGCTTCGACGTGACGTACCGGCTGGACCCCACCGCCCCCACCCCGCTCTCCGTGGAGTTCACCTCCGCCTACACCGAGGCAGAGGCCGTACGCGCCCTGGTGGGAGAGCGGCCCAACGCCTATCCCGAGCCGTTCCAGTACATCCGCAAGATGGCCTGCTCCTTCGGCTGGGACTGGGGGCCGACCCTGGTCACCGCCGGTATCTGGAAGCCCGCCCGGCTGGAGCACTGGTCCACCGCCCGGCTCGCCACCGTCCGCCCGCTCCTGACCGTCGACGGCTCAACAGGCCGCGCCGAACTGCGCGTTGACATCGAGCGGACCTCCGGAGCAGGGGGCCTCACCCTCCGCGCCCGCGTCGGTGACCACACCGCCTCCCTCGACTTCGACGACTCGCACGCCACCCTCACCGTCGAGGTCCCGGGCGCCGCCCTGTGGTGGCCCCGTGGCTACGGCGAACAAGCGCTTCACGAAGCGGAGTTGGAGCTGCTGGACGCCGACGGCGCCGTACTCGACCGCTGGGAGCGGCGGCTCGGATTCCGTACCGTCACCCTCGACACCGGCGCCGACACGCACGGCACCGCGTTCACCCTGGCCGTCAACGGCGAGCCGGTCTTCGCGCGCGGCGTCAACTGGATCCCCGACGACGTCTTCCCCTCCCGCATCACCCCCGACCGCTACCGCACCCGTCTCACCCAGGCCGCCGACGCGGGCGTCAATCTCGTACGGGTCTGGGGCGGCGGCATCTACGAGAGCGACGACTTCTACGACGTCTGCGACGCACTCGGCCTGCTGGTCTGGCAGGACTTTCCCTTCGCGTGCGCCGCCTACCCCGAGGAGCAGCCGCTGCGCTCCGAGATCGAGGCCGAGGCCCGCGAGAACGTCACCCGCCTGATGCCGCACGCCTCCCTCGTCCTGTGGAACGGCAACAACGAGAACCTGTGGGGCTTCCGCGACTGGGACTGGGAGCCGACGCTCGACGGCGACTCCTGGGGCGAGGGCTACTACCTGGGCCTGCTGCCCCGCGTGGTCGCTGAGACCGACCCCACCCGGCCCTACTGGGCGGGCAGCCCCTGGTCCGGCAGCTGGGACCACCACCCCAACGACCCCGCGCACGGCACCGCGCACTCCTGGGACGTCTGGAACCGCACCGACTACACGGACTACCTCGACACCGTCCCCCGCTTCGTGGCCGAGTTCGGCTGGCAGGCACCGCCCGCCCACGCCACGCTGCGGCGCGCGCTGCCGGGCGAGGAACTGTCCGCCACCTCACCGGGCATGCTCCACCACCAGAAGGCGTACGACGGCAACGGCAAACTGGAGCGCGGCCTCGCCCACCACTTCGCCCTGCCGGACGCCGGGGCGCCCGGCTTCGACCGCTGGCACTACCTCACCCAGCTCAACCAGGCACGCGCCATCGCCACCGGCATCGCACACTGGCGTTCCCACTGGCCGGTGTGCGCGGGCACCGTCCTGTGGCAGCTCAACGACTGCTGGCCGGTGACCTCCTGGGCCGCCATCGACGGCGACGAACGCCCCAAGCCGCTGTACTTCACGCTGCGGCGGCTCTACGCGGACCGGCTGCTCACCGTACAGAACCGCGACGGCCGGCCGGCCGTCGTCGCCGACAACCAGTCCCCGGCGCCCTGGGACGCGGCCGTGACGCTGCGCCGCATGACCGCCGACGGGCGGACCCTCGCCGAGACGACGGTGACGGCGCGGGCGGGGGCACGCTCGGTCGCGCTCGCGCCGGTGCCGGACGACCTGCTGCCGGACGCCGGTTCGGCGAAGGAGTTCCTGGTCGCCGACGCGGGGGAGCTGCGGGCGCTGCACTTCCCCGTACGCGACCGGGAGTTCGCCTATCGGGCCCCGCGCTACGACGTGGAGATCCTGGCCCGCGAGGGCGCGGTGGACATCGTCGTGACCGCTCGCACGCTCCTGCGCGACCTGCTGCTCCAGGCCGACCGGCTCGCGCCGTCGGCCGTCGCCGACCAGGGGCCGCTGACGCTGCTGCCCGGCGAGAGCGTCACCATCCGGGTACGCGGCTGGGACGGCGACGGGGCCCCCTCGCCCGCCGACGTCCGGGCCGCGCTGTTCATGGTGGAGCCCGCGTGAACGCGGCCGGGCAGCGGCTGACCATCAGGGACGCCGCCGCCCGCGCCGGCGTGTCGCGCGCCGCCGTCTCCCCGCACTGAGGGCGGGACTCGCCTCGCGCGTCGCGCGCCGATGAGTTCCGGCCCCGGTCGTAGTCTCCCCAGTTGCCGTACCCGTACGAGGTGCGGAACCGAAGGAGAGCGAGCCGCGCCATGTCCCAGTCCCAGCAGCCCCGGACGCGGTCCCAGGACGAGCAGCGGATCCGGGAGCTGATCGAGCGGTGGGCGGCGGCCGTGCGCGCGGGTGACATGGACCGGGTGCTGGCCGACCACGCCGCGGACATCGTGATGTTCGACGTGCCGCCGCCCCAGGAGGGCGTACGCGGCATCGACGCCTACCGCGACACCTGGCCCGGCTTCTTCGAGTGGCAGGCGAACGGGGCCACGTTCGACATCCTGGAGTTGGACGTCACCGCGGGCGCCGAGGTCGCCTACGCGTACGCCCTCCTGCGCTGCGGTTCGCCGCGTGAGGTGGCCGAGCGCTCCGACACCCGCCTGCGGCTGACCGTCGGGCTGCGCAAGGAACGGGGACGGTGGGTGGTCGCGCACGAGCACCACTCGTTCCCCGACGCCTCGGG
>NZ_JARJHW010000142.1:0-18995 GCF_040560175.1 Streptomyces panacea | reverse complement strand
AGACAGGCGGCGGGACATCGCCGGAGGCGGCCGATGCCGTCGGTGCTCCGACGGTCGCCGGCTCCTCCACAGGCGCCGTCTCCGTCGCCGTACCGCCCCCTGTCGCCGCCGCCCGGCGGTCGAGCGCCCGGCGCAGCAGCGGCCGTACGGCTTCGCCCACCAGCAGCGCCAGCAGCAGATACAGCAACGTCGCCAGCCACATGTACGCCGGCCAGCCGAGGATCTGCTTCAGCGCGAACGGCGTGTCCGCGCGGCCGAGCGACACGCCCGCGAAGGTCATGACCGGCAGCACGATGATCACGACGGTGCCCGCCTTGCGGGCCGTACCCCCCGCCGTGGTCGTGTCGCGGACCAGGCGCCGCCATATGTAGTAATGCGCGCCCGCCACCAGCGCGATGGCGGCGAGCGCCATCAGAACAACCACGACGATCACGAGCCGATCCCCTTTATCCCTGTCGCTGTCTCTGTACTACGTGCTCGTCACCGGGTTCGTTCCGCGAGCCGTCACGCGAGTCGTTCCGTGGCTCGATCCGTGACTCGATCCGTGACTCGTCGAGCGGCTTGTCGCCCGACTCGCCTCGCGAGGCCCGGACTCCACGGAACCCCACCGCCCCGACTCCCGTCCCCAGAAGAAAGGACGTAATGGCGAGCAGCAGATGAACCCAGAAGTAGCCCGTGGGGTCACCGGCGTCGTCGAAGGCGAGTCCGCTGCCGTCCTGCCACAGGTTCTTGACGAAAGTGATCCAGATGAACCAGCTCCACACCCCGAAGGCGAGCAGGAACCAGGACACGGGGCGGCTGAGCTTCATGGATCCAGTATCGCCGGAGTCCTCTCCGCCGCTTCGCCGGGGGCTGCCCGGCGCGGAGCCCGGCGAAGGAGTCACGGGGGCCGGAGGTGGCGAGGTCGGTGGCGCCGGTGGCGCCGGAGCGCGCCGATGGCCGGAAAGTGGTCTGACCCAGCGGTGGAGTCGGCGGGTCAGCCCGCCGATGTTCGGATCCCCCGTCAGGCCATGTACGTTTTCGACCGTGTCCGCATTGAAAAAGACCGCATTGACGGTCCTCGCCGCCTCGTTGCTGCCCGTTCTGACCGCCGCGCCCGTCCTGGCGGACGACGCCGACACGGACAAGTCCGAGGACAAGCAACCGAAGCCACCGGCGGCGATGTCGACGATCGGCGGCTCCCTGCTCGGCAAACCCGGCACCCAGGTGAATCTCGCCGCCGGCGTGCCGGTCCTGCCGAAGAAGCTGACCGGCAGGTCCTGGATCGTCGCGGACGCCGAGAGCGGCGAGGTCCTGGCCTCGCACAACGCGCACTGGCGGCTGCCGCCCGCGTCGACGCTGAAGATGCTCTTCGCCGACACGGTCCTGCCCGTCCTGCCGAAGACCCAGTCCCACAAGGTGACGACCAGCGATCTGGCCGGCGTCGGCGAGGGCAGCAGTCTCGTCGGGGTGAAGGAGGAGAGCACGTACACGGTCCACGACCTGTGGATGGGCGTCTTCCTGCGCTCCGGCAACGACGCCGTGCATGTGCTCTCCGAGATGAACGGCGGCGTCGCCAAGACGGTCGCCGACATGAACAAGCACGCGGCCGAGCTCAAGGCACTCGACACCAATGTCGTATCGCCGGACGGTTACGACGAGAAGGGGCAGGTCTCCAGTGCGTACGACCTCACCCTGATCGCCCGCTCCGGAATGCAGAAGAAGGACTTCCGGGAGTACTCCTCGACCGTCAGGGTGCAGTTCCCCGGCGAGGAGAAGAAGGCTAAGAAGGGCAAGAAGGCCCCGAAGAGGGAGACCTTCGAGATCCAGAACACCAACCGGCTGCTGACCGGCGACTCCGGCCTGGACCCGTACAAGGGCATCGCCGGCGTCAAGAACGGCAACACCACCAACGCGGGCTCGACCTTCACCGGTGTCGCCGAGCGCGACGGCCGGGTCCTGCTGGTGACGGTGATGAATCCGTCCCAGGAGGAGAGCCTGTCGGTCTATCAGGAGACGGGCCGGCTGCTGGACTGGGGCTTCACCGCCGCCGGGAAGGTCAAGCCGGTCGGCGAACTGGTGAAGCCCGGATCCACCGGCGGTGACTCCGACAAGGAGTCCGTGGGGCAGAAGGACTCGGGCGGCGGCAAGGGCGAGGCCGGCGGCAGCAGCAGTGGTACGGATCAGGCGTCGCTGGGTGACAAGGCCTCCGCGTCCGGTTCGAGCGGCAGGGGGATCGCGGTGGCCATCACGGGTGGTGCGCTGCTGTTGCTGGCGGCGGCCGTGTTCCTGGTGAACCGCCGGTGGCCGCTGCCGGACCTGGTCAAGCGCCTGCCGGGCCGTTAGTCACCGGGGCGGCGGCCGGTCCTCGCGGGTCGCGCCGCCGGGCGTCCCGGGCGTGCCCCGCTTGTCGCCCCCCTCGTCGCCGCCCGCGTCGTCCGGGTCCTCTTCCGGCAGGTCGTCCTTGCCCGGCGTCGCCGTCCAGGCGGCGCAGAACAGCATCAGCTTCGCCGTGAAGTTGATCCACAGCAGCAACGCGACGGGCACCCCGAACGCGCCGTACATGCTCTTGCCCGCGATGTCCCGCACATAGCCGCCGAGCAGCAGCTTGAGCACTTCGAAGCCGACCGCGCCGATG
Organism: Streptomyces panacea; assembly: GCF_040560175.1. Classification (NCBI taxonomy): domain Bacteria; kingdom Bacillati; phylum Actinomycetota; class Actinomycetes; order Kitasatosporales; family Streptomycetaceae; genus Streptomyces; species Streptomyces panacea. The sequence continues at coordinate 16,378 of NZ_JARJHW010000142.1, read as the reverse complement.
ACCGCGGCGACGATCAGCCGGCGCCGTGGCGGTCGCACGCGGGGCAGCAGCGTCAGGACGTACAGCAGGATGAGGAAGCCCGCGACGGCCGCCACGGCGATCGCCGCGATCTGGAGCAGCACCCCGCCCGCGCCGCCCCCGGAGATGCCGAGCCGGTCGGCGCTCCAGCCGACGGCCGTGGAGCCGAGGGCCGACGCGCCGATCGAGGCGAGACCGGTGACGCCGAGGCCGACGAGGATGACCGCGTCCCTGCCCTTCAGTACGAAGGGGTTGCCCTCGTCCGCGTCGTCCAGCTCCCAGACGGCGCGCAGGCACTCGCGCATCGAGCCGACCCAGCCGATGCCGGTGAACAGCAGCAGCACACCCGCCACCAGCCCCACGGTGCCCGCGTTGGCGACCAGCGAGTGGAGATCCAGCTGGTCGGAGATGCCGGGGACCTGGTCGGTGAGCTTGCGCTGGAGACGGTCGAGCTGGTCCTGGCTGAGAAGTGAGGCCCCGATCGCCGCGCTCACGGTGATCAGCGGGAAGAGCGCGAGGAAGCTGATGAAAGTGATCGCCGCCGCGAGCCGCGTCCAGTGGGTCCGGTCGAGGGTCTCGTAGGAACGCCAGGCGTGCGTCAACATCAGCCGGGCCACGAGCGGGCCGACGACGGGGAGTTTTTTCAGCCAGTCCATGACGGAGACCTGCCCTTGGATCGGAGAACCAACGGTCGGGTACCCCGGAAGCCGATTCTCACGTCATCGTTCACCGGCACCCACCCGAGCGGCCACCGAACCACCCATTCATACGAGTACGCCATCAAATACGGCTTACAACGCAAAGAATGACGTTTAGGGCGATACCGTCTCGATCATGTCTGCCGAGATCGCCGACCCTGTCACCGGCTGGGGCCGTACCGCCCCCACGGCCGCCGCCCGTCTCGTACGGCCGCGTTCTTATGAGGAGACGGCCCGCGCCGTACGCGACTGCGGTACGCGCGGTGGCATCCCGCGCGGTCTCGGCCGCGCGTACGGCGACGCGGCGCAGAACGCGGGCGGCTCCCTCATCGACATGACCGCCCTGGACCGCGTCGTCTCCGTCGACGCCGAGGCCGGGATCGTGGAGTGCGAGGCGGGGATCAGCCTGCACCGGCTGATGGAGGTGCTGCTGCCGCTGGGCTGGTTCGTACCGGTGACGCCGGGGACCCGCCATGTCACGGTCGGCGGGGCGATCGGCTCCGACATCCACGGCGGGAATCACCATGTGTCGGGCTCGTTCTCCCGCCACGTGCTCTCCCTGGACCTGCTCACGGCCGACGGGGACGTCCGTACGGTCGTCCCCGGCACGCCCCTGTTCGAGGCGACGGCCGGCGGCATGGGACTGACGGGCGTGATCCTCGCGGCGACCTTTCGGCTGCACCCCGTCGAGACCACTCTGATGTCCGTCGACACCGAACGCGCCACGGACCTCGACGATCTGATGGCCCGTCTCACCACGTCCGACCACCACTACCGCTACTCGGTCGCCTGGGTCGATCTGCTGGCGGGCGGCTCCTCCTTGGGACGCTCGGTCCTCACCCGTGGCGAACACACACCACTCGCCGCGCTGTCCGCGCACGCGGCGCGCGCGTGGGGTGGGCGCGGCGGAGGCGGGTGGGGCGGCCGGGGCTCGGCGGCGCGCGCCCGCAGACAGCCGCTCGCCTTCCGGCCCGGACGGCTGCCCGGCGCACCCTCCTACGTACCCGAAGGGCTGCTGGGGCGGACCACGGTGGGACTCTTCAACGAGCTCTGGTACCGGGGGGCGCGGCGTCGGCGGACCGGTGAACTCCAGCGCATCTCGGCCTTCTTCCACCCGCTGGACGGCGTGCCGCACTGGAACCGCCTGTACGGGCGCGGCGGCTTCGTGCGGTACCAGTTCGTCGTCGGAGACGGCCAGGAGGACGCGCTGATCCGGATCGTGCGGCGCATCGTCCGGCGCGGCTGTCCCTCCCTCCTCGCCCTGCTCAAGCGCTTCGGCGTGGGCGATCCCGGATGGCTGTCCTTCCCCGTGGCCGGCTGGACGCTCTCGCTGGACATCCCGGCCGGCCGGACCGGCCTGGGCCCGTTCCTCGACGAACTGGACGAGGACGTCGCCGCCGCCGGAGGCCGGGTCTGTCTCGCGAAGGACTCGCGGCTGCGGCCCGAACTGCTGGCCGCGATGTATCCCCGGCTGGACGAATTCCGGGCGCTGAGGGCCGAACTCGACCCGCGCGGAGTCTTCGTCTCCGATCTCTCCCGCCGTCTCTCGATCTGACGCCTCTCGGTCCGGCTCCGGGCCCGACGCCTCTCGGCTCGACACCTCTCGATCCGCTGTTCCCGATCCGACGCCGCAACCCCACACCCTCGCTGCAAGGAGCACCGCACCATGAAGGACGCCTTCGGCATCCCGCAGTCCCTGCTCGTCCTCGGTGGGACGTCCGAGATCGCGCTGGCCACGGCGCGCCGGCTGATCGCCCGCCGTACCCGCACCGTCTGGCTGGCCGGCCGCGCGTCGCCCCAGCTCGACGCCGCCGCCGAGCAGCTGCGTACCCAGGGCGCCGACGTCCGCACCGTCGACTTCGACGCGCTCGACCCCGGCTCGCACGCGGAGGTGCTCGGCAAGGTCTTCGCGGAGGGCGACATCGACATGACGCTCCTCGCCTTCGGCGTCCTCGGCGACCAGGCGCACGACGAGGCCGATCCGCCGGCCGCCGTCAGGGTCGCGCAGACCAACTACACGGGCGCGGTCTCGGCCGGTCTGGTGTGCGCGGCGGCGATGCAGACGCAGGGGCACGGTTCGCTGGTGGTGCTGTCGTCGGTGGCCGGCGAGCGGGCGCGGCGCGCGAATTTCATCTACGGGTCGAGCAAGGCGGGCCTGGACGCGTTCGCGCAGGGGCTGGGGGACGCGATGTACGGCACCGGTGTGCATGTGATGGTCGTGCGGCCCGGCTTCGTACGGACGAGGATGACGGCCGGGCTGGAGGAGACACCTCTGGCCACCACGCCGGAGGCGGTGGCGGCGGCCGTGGAACTGGGGCTGCGGCGCCGTTCGGAGACGGTGTGGGTGCCGGGGGCGCTGCGGGTGGCGATGTCGCTGCTGCGGCATCTGCCGAGGCCGCTGTTCCGGCGGCTGCCGGTCTGACTCTCCCGCCGGGCGGGCCGCGGGTCCTACTTACGTAGGGAAGAGGTCGCGGGCAGGTCGACGGGGGTGCTCTGCGAGGGCACTCCCGTGATCTCCGTACCGCCGCCGAAGGCGTACTCGTGCAGCATCCGCCACACGGCGTCGGGGCCCTGCTCGTAGAGGCCGAAGGAGGCGCAGCTCCAGCGTGCCGTGTAGTCGGCCAGCTCCTCGTACGCCCGGTCCATCGCCTCCTCGGAGATGCCGTGCGCGACGGTCACATGAGGGTGGTACGGGAACTGGAGCTCGCGCACCAGCGGTCCGGACGCGTCCCTGACCCGCTTCTGGAGCCAGGTGCAGGCCGAGCCGCCCTCGACGACCTGGACGAAGACCACCGGCGACAGCGGGCGGAAGGTGCCCGTTCCGTAGAGCCGCATCGGGAAGGGGCGGCCGGCGGTGGCGACCGAGGCGAGGTGGGCCTCGATGGTGGGCAACGTCGCGGCGTCGACCTCGGTCGGCGGCAGGAGCGTGACGTGCGTGGGGATGCCGTGCGCGGCCGGATCACCGAAGCCCGCGCGGCGCTCCTGGAGCAGGCTGCCGTACGGCTCCGGGACCGCGATCGAAACGCCGAGCGTTACGGTCCCCACGTCGTTCTCCTCAATCCGTGTGTGTGCGGGTGGTGCGGCGGTGCGGGTGTGGCGCGGTCGTGCGGTGGAGCGGGTACGGCCCGGGTGTGGCCGATTCCGTCCCCGCGCCAGTGTGACGCTCGCACCGCCCGACTGGCCAGGGTCCTTGGTCAGCAGTACGCGAGCGGCGCGTATGCGCTATGGGTCCGGACGGCCGACCGGGGCGGGCGAGCCGTGATCGGCGGGCCCGCCCCGGTGCCGCTTCTGTACCGCTTCTTTACCGCTCAGTGCTTCGCGGGCAGGAGGCCGATCCGTTCGTACGCCTGGGCGAGCGTCTCCGCGGCGACCGCGCGGGCCTTCTCGGCGCCCTCGGCCAGGATCGAGTCCAGCGTCTCCGGATCGTCCAGATATTCCTGCGTACGGCTCCGGAAAGGTGTGACGAAGTCGACCATGGCCTCGGCGAGATCCACCTTCAGGGCGCCGTAGCCCTTGCCTTCGTACCGCTGCTCAAGATCCGCGATGCCCGTGCCCGTGAGCGTCGAGTAGATCGAGAGGAGATTGCTGATGCCCGGCTTGGCCTCGGCGTCGAAGCGGATCTCGCTGCCCGTGTCGGTGACGGCGCTCTTGATCTTCTTCGCCGTGACCTTGGGGTCGTCGAGCAGATTGACCAGGCCCTTCGGCGCGGACGCCGACTTGCTCATCTTGATCGACGGGTCCTGGAGGTCGTAGATCTTCGCGACCTCCTTGACGATGTGCGGCTTGGGGATCGTGAACGTGCTTCCGAAGCGGGTGTTGAAGCGCTCGGCGAGGTCACGTGTCAGCTCGACGTGCTGGCGCTGGTCCTCGCCGACCGGGACCGAGTCCGCCTGGTAGAGCAGGATGTCGGCGACCTGGAGGATCGGATACGTGAAGAGTCCGACGGTCGCGCGGTCGGCGCCCTGTCTGGCCGACTTGTCCTTGAACTGCGTCATGCGGGAGGCCTCGCCGAAGCCCGTCAGACAGTTCATCACCCAGCCGAGCTGGGCGTGTTCGGGCACATGACTCTGGATGAACAGGGTGCAGCGCTGCGGATCGAGACCGGCGGCGAGGAGCTGCGCCGCCGCGAGCCTGGTGTTGGCGCGCAGATCGGCGGGCTCCTGCGGAATGGTGATCGCGTGCAGGTCCACGACCATGTAGAACGCGTCGTGAGTTTCTTGCAGCGCCACATACTGCCGGATCGCACCGAGGTAGTTCCCGAGATGGAACGAGCCTGCGGTGGGCTGGATACCGGAGAGCGCGCGAGGACGAGTGGCCATGAGGCACATTCTCTCAGGTGGCGCCCACAGGTCGGGACAGGCGGGGAACCGATCTGGGGTGAGCGGTGTATCAAATGCGTGAGGACACGGGAGGGGACCCTGGAGGGGGGCCGCATCCTGACGGTTGCGGATGAGTCGGCTGTGGTCGCGCGTGTGCGTTCCGGTGAGCGGGAGGCGTACGCGGAGTTGGTGCGCGCGTATACGGGGATCGCTCTCCGGGTGGCGGTGGCCTGCGGCGCGGGTGGGGACGCGGAGGACGTGGTGCAGTCCGCGTTCATCAAGGCGTATCTGTCCCTGGGGAGCTTCAAGGACGGTGCGCCGTTCCGGCCCTGGCTGATACGGATCGTCGCCAACGAGACGAGGAACACCGTGCGGTCGGCGGTCCGGCTGCGGGCCGTGGCGGGGCGCGAGGCGGCGCTGCTGCGAGGTGAGCCGCTGATACCGGACTCGGCGGATCCCGCGGTGGCCGCGATGGAGGAGGAGCGGAGCGCCGAGCTGTGGGCGGCGCTCGACGAGCTGAGCGAAGAACACCGCGATGTGGTGGCGTGTCGCTATCTGCTGGAGATGAACGAGGCGGAGACGGCGGAGGCGCTGGGCTGGCCGCGGGGCACGGTGAAGTCCCGGCTGAGTCGGGCGTTGAAGCTGATGGGCGGGTTGTTGGCGTCGGAGCCGGAGTCGCGGAAGGAAGGGGGTGGTGGGCATGAGTGACGGCGAGCGCGCGGGTCGCGTGGATGCGGACGGGCGCGGGGAGGATCTTGCCGAGGAGCTGCGGGCGCTGGGTCGCGGCATGCCTGTCCCGGATGTCGACGGCGAGACGATGGCCGAGCGTGTGCTGGCCCAGCTCCTCGCCGATGCCGCGCCGGTACCGACACCGGCCTCGGATCCGGTCGCGGGTCCCCTCCCTGTTCCGGCACGGATCGCGACTCGCACGGTGCGGCTCCGTCGTCTGCCGCGCCGCAGACGGCGCGCGCTGGCGGCCGGGCTCTCGGGGCTGCTGGTCGTGCTGGTGCTGACGCCGCCCGTGCGGGCGGCGGTGGCCGACTGGTTCGACTTCGGCGGGGTCCAGGTGCGGTACGACCCGAGGGCCACGCCCGGTCCGGGAGCGCGGGTGCCGAGCTGCGCCGATCCGATGCCGGTCGAGGAAGCGGGACGGCAGGCGGGATTCAGGCCCCGGATCCCGGCCGAGCTCGGGGCGCCCGACCAGGTGTCGCTGGAGCGGGTGTCGGCGGGGCGTCCGGTCGTGAGTCTGTGCTGGACGGACTCCGGCGGGCGGACCATACGGCTGGACGAGTTCCCGGCCGGGCTGGACCCCGCGTTCTCGAAGCAGATCCGGCACATGCCGGAGTGGGTGCCTCTCCATGTCGGGGAGTTGAACGAGTCGACGGGCCTGTGGTTCGCCGATCCTCATCTGCTGCGGTTCCGGATGCTCGACGGCCGGGGTGCGGGCTGGACCCGGTCGGCGCGGACTGCGGGTCCCACGTTGCTGTGGGAGGACAGCGGCCCGAGCGGGAGCAGCGACGAACGGCTGACGCTGCGGCTGGAGGGCGTGGCGTCGCTGGAGCGCGCGCGGGCGGTCGCGCAGTCGATGCGCTGACCCGGTGCCGTGACCGCGGGCCGTGACTGCGTGCCCCGATTTCCGTGGTGGGGAATCGGGAACCGGTCCGGCCCGGGCGGTGTACAGGAAGTGACGCGAAGGGGGTCCGGACGGTCCGGGCCCGGCGTCGGCAGGGGGAATCATGCGACTGCTCTGCACGAGCACCGTCCGACGGCTCACGGCTCTGATCACGGTGACGGCGCTGACCTGGGTGTTCGCCCCGAGCGCGGCGGCCGGTGGCCCCACGAGTGTGCTGATCACCTCCCCGGAGAGCGCGGAGACGGCCTCTCTCTTCCACAGCGACACGGAGTACGCGGCCCTGTCGAAGCAGCTCGACGGACAGGACATGGGGTCGCTGCCGGAGGGTCAGGAGAAGCGCCCGTCGTCCCTGGACTCGGCGATGGGCTCCCGGCTGATCAATGTGACGTGGCTGGCCCACGATGTGCGGCCGTGGCGGCTGGACCGGGTGTATCCGAGCGCGGACACCTCGACGGTATGGATACATACGTCGACGGACGTGCCGGGGACGGCGAGCGGGAGCTGGCACAAGGCGAAGCAACCGGCCGCCCTGCGAGCGCTGTTGAAGAGGATCGGCGTCATGGGCGGGAAGAAGGGCGATGGGGTCGGTGCGGAGGTGCCGCCACCCTGGGAGACGGACGACGCGACAGCGGCGGCCGGCACTCCCGCGAAGGACCGGACGCGGGGGCCGGAGGAGCGGGGGCCGGAGGAGCGGGCGGCGGCGTCCGGGGCTTCTTCCGGCGGCGCCGCCCGCTGGTGGTGGGCGATACCGGCGCTGGGGGCAGGGGTGGTGCTCGGCCTGGTGCTGCGTCCACTGGCGGGGCGGCTACCTCGGCCGCCGTTCGGGCGGGGTGGGGACAGGCAGGAGGCGGGTCCCCGCAGGGAGCTGCTGGACATGTGATCCGACTGGGCCCGCCTGCGGGGTTGTCTCCCGGGGCACGCCGGGGGCAAGGTTTCTTCGTCCACACCGGCGAGTGACGATAGAAACAGGGGCACCACCCCGCCCTGACCGGATGGCTTGTCTCGACCGATCGGAGAACCCGTGGCGACAACGGACCGTGCCATCGCCTCTGCGGAGGCGCACAGCGCGCACAACTACCACCCGCTTCCCGTCGTCATCGCCTCGGCGGACGGTGCGTGGATGACCGACGTCGAGGGGCGCCGCTTCCTCGACATGCTCGCCGGCTACTCGGCGCTCAACTTCGGCCATGGCAATCGGCGTCTCATCGACGCCGCCAAGGCCCAGTTGGAGCGGGTGACGCTCACCTCGCGGGCGTTCCATCACGACCGTTTCGCCGACTTCTGCACCCAGCTCGCCGAGTTGTGCCGCATGGAGATGGTGCTGCCGATGAACACGGGCGCGGAGGCGGTGGAGACCGCCGTGAAGACGGCCCGCAAGTGGGGCTATCGGACGAAGGGGGTCCCGGACGGCACCGCCAAGATCATCGTCGCGGCGGGCAACTTCCACGGCCGTACGACCACGATCATCAGCTTCTCCACCGACGAGGAGGCCCGGGCGGACTACGGGCCGTACACGCCGGGCTTCGAGATCGTGCCGTACGGGGATCTCGCCGCGCTCGACGCCGCCATGACGGACAACACCGTCGCCGTCCTGCTGGAGCCGATCCAGGGCGAGGCGGGGGTGCTGGTGCCGCCGCCCGGCTATCTCGCGGGCGTACGTGAGCTGACCCGGGCGCGGAATGTGCTCTTCATCGCCGACGAGATCCAGTCCGGCCTGGGGCGGACCGGAAAGACCTTCGCCTGTGAGCACGAGGGCGTGGTGCCCGACATGTATCTGCTGGGCAAGGCGCTCGGCGGCGGCGTGGTGCCGGTGTCGGCCGTGGTGTCCTCGGCCGAGATCCTCGGGGTGTTCCGGCCCGGGGAGCACGGCTCGACGTTCGGCGGGAATCCGCTGGCGTGTGCGGTGGCCCTTGAGGTGATCGCGATGCTGCGCACCGGTGAGTACCAGCAGCGGGCGGCGGAGCTGGGTGATCATCTCCACCACGAGCTGGGGTTGATGACGACCGGCGGCGCGGTGGAGGCGGTGCGCGGCCGGGGGCTCTGGGCGGGTGTGGACATCTCCCCGTCGTACGGAACGGGCCGGGAGATCTCCGAGAAGATGATGGATCGGGGTGTGCTGGTGAAGGACACCCACGGGTCGACGATCCGGATCGCCCCGCCTCTGGTGATCAGCAAGGAGGACCTGGACTGGGGCCTGGAGCAGTTGCGGGCGGTCCTGACCAGCTAGGGCGTGTCCGGTCGCGGTAGCCGGCGGTCGACGCCGCCGGCCCTCGGGATCCGTTGCGCCCTACAGGATGACGTGCGGGAGGAAGCGGGCGTACTCGTCCGTGATCAGGCCCGACGATTCGCGGATGCCGAGGCCCGCCGACTCGTTCTCGACGACCCAGGCGCCGAGTACGACGCGGTTGCCGTCGAAGTCGGGCAGTGGCGCCAACGCTTGGTAGCAGCAAGCCTCTTGGCGCACGACCGGGGCGTGGCCGGGCTCGTGGACGGTGACTCCGGCGCCCTCGCGGCCGAGCAGGGGCTTGGAGACGTAGCCGCCGGACAGCGCGAGTTCGCGGGGCCCGTCGAGATAGGCGGGCAGCAGATTCGGGTGGTCCGGGTTGAGTTCCCAGAGGATGGCCAGCAGCGCCTTGTTGGAGAGCAGCATCTTCCAGGCGGGCTCGATCCAGCAGGTGCTGCCGGTACCGCCACCGTTGTCGAGCGTGTCGAGTACCTGCGGGCCGAAGCGGTCCGTGGTCAGCCACTCCCACGGATACAGCTTGAAGCAGCTGCGGATGAACCGCAGCCGTTCGTCCACGAAGCGGCCGGTCAGCTTGTCCCAGCCGATCTGTTCGACGGTCAGGGCCTCGGTGTCGAGGCCCGCCTGCTGGGCCGTCTCCCGCAGATAGGCGACGGTCATCAGATCCTCGCCCAGTTCGTCGCCGTCGGAGTGCGCGAAGTGCAGGGGTCCCGGAGGAAGGAGGTGTGCCTGGCGGCGCCAGGCTTCGACGAGCCGTTCATGGAGGGAGTTCCACTGGTCGGCGCCGGGGAAGCGCTCCTCCATCCAGAACCACTGCGGGCTGGCGGCCTCGACCAGGGAGGTGGGGGTGTCGGCGTTGTACTCCAGCATCTTGGCCGGGCCCGTGCCGTCGTAGCGGAGGTCGAACCGGCCGTAGATGGACGGCAGTTCGTCCCGACGGTGCCAGGACTCGGCGATCAGCGCGGCCAGTCGGCCGTCGGTGATGCCGAGATCGGCGAAGCGGTCGTTCTTCACGATGTGCTCGGCGGCGGCGAGGCACATCGCGTGCAGTTCCTCGACGGCGACTTCGAGGGCCTCGACCTCGGGAAGGGAGAAGACGTAGTAGGCGCTCTCGTCCCAGTACGGACGCAGGGAGTCGTCCGGGTAGCGGGTGAGCGGATAGACGAGCCCCTGTTCCTCGACCGTCCGCTGCCAGCCGGGGCGTGGCTCGATGGTCCGACGCTCCATCATCGCGCGCTGACGCCCGGTCAGCCGCCGCCGGTGCCCGAGCAGCCGAAGCCGCCGCGGTCGACCGCCGACTTGTCGAAACTGCCACCGTGGACAAGGCCCTGGCTGCTCTTACCGCCGTAGTAGTACGAGCCGGTGCCGCTGCTGTCGCAGTCGGAGCTGGTCAGTTCCTCATAGGTGTTCCGGTCGGCGCAGCGCCGGTCCGGTTCCGAACTGCAGGAGGTGACCGTCAGCGCGAGTATCCCCATGCCGCCGAGCACCACTGTGCTCGACCGCAGCCTGCGTTGTTTTACGGCGGCCATGGCCCCGTCCTCCCCCGTCTGCGGGCCGATCCGTCGACCCGTCAATCCCGTGCTCGCCGCACACATTAGATGCCTGGCCGCCACGCCGGACAAGGCGGTCCATCAAGTCTCCTCAACTACATTCCTTTTGTGCTCTTTGGAATGATCTGCGCGCTCGGTTCAGCGGTCTGCTACGGCACGGCCTCCGTCCTGCAGGCCGTCGCCGCCCGCGCGGCGGAACCGGGCACGGGATCGGGCGTTGACCCCGCGCTGCTGCTGCGCGCGCTGAGGCAGTGGCGATATGTGGCCGGACTCGCCCTGGACGGACTGGGGTTCGTGCTGCAGATCGTCGCGCTGCGCGCCCTGCCGATCTACGCGGTCGGTGCCGCTCTGGCGGCCAGTCTCGCGGTCACGGCGGTGGTCGCGGCCCGGCTGCTCGATGTGCGGCTCTCCGGCGCCGAGTGGGGAGCGGTCGGGGTCGTCTGCGCCGGTCTCGCGCTGCTCGGTCTGTCGTCGGGGGCCGAGGGTAAGGAAGGCGGGTCGACGGCGCTGCGGGTGGCGATGCTGGGAGCGGCCGTGGCCGTTCTGCTGGCGGGCGCGGCGGCGGGCAGGCTGCCGGACCGGCCCAGGGCGCTGGTGCTCGGGTTCGGAGCCGGCACGGGGTTCGGGGTGGTCGAGGTGTCGGTGCGGCTCATCGACGGTGTCACTCCCGGGGAACTGGTCACCAACCCTGCGGCGTATGCCCTGTTGCTCGGGGGCGGGGCGGCGTTCCTGTTGCTGACGGCGGCGTTCCAGCGGGGTTCGGTGACCACGGCGACGGCGGGCATGGTGATCGGCGAGACGATCGGCCCGGCGCTGGTGGGGGTCGCCTGGCTCGGCGACCGTACGCGCGCGGGGCTGGGGTGGCTGGCGGTCGTCGGTTTCGCCGTCGCGGTGGCGGGCGCGCTGGTTCTGACCCGCTTCGGCGAGGCCGGGGCGCAGACGGAGCCGGAGCCGGAGCAGAAGAGGGAGACGGAGCCGGGGGGTTAATCGTTGTCGTCGCGCTCACCCCGTCGGGCAGGATGCGGAAGCTCGCCCTATACGAGGAGAACGATTCACCATGCCCGCTGTACCCGCCCTTCCCGCCGACCCGACCGTGATCCACCCGATGCCCGGTCAGCCACGGGTGGTGCTGCTGAAACCGCTGATCACGTCGGAGTTGATCGAGGTCGGGGACTTCTCGTACTACGACGACCCGGACGAGCCGACGGCGTTCGAGACACGGAACGTGCTCTACCACTACGGGCCGGAGAAGCTGGTCATCGGGAAGTACTGCGCGCTGGGTGAGGGGGTGCGGTTCATCATGAACGGTGCCAATCACCGGATGGACGGCCCCTCGACGTTCCCCTTCCCGATCATGGGGGGTTCATGGAGCGAGCACTTCGATCTGATCAGCGGGCTGCCCGGCCGGGGTGACACGGTGGTGGGCAACGACGTCTGGTTCGGCTACCGCAGCATGGTCATGCCGGGTGTCCGGATCGGTCATGGAGCGGTGATCGCCTCGGGTGCGGTCGTCGTCGATGACGTTCCGGACTACGGCATCGTCGGCGGCAATCCGGCCAAGCTCATCCGCCGCCGCTACGACGACGCGGACGTCGACCGGCTGCTGTCGATCGCCTGGTGGGACTGGCCCGTCGAGCACATCACCACGCACCTGCGCACGATCATGTCGGGCAGCGTCGACGCGCTCGAGGCGGCCTCCCCGCCGGCCGCCGCGCTCTAGGGCGGGGCGGACCCGAGGGCGCGCTCGATGGCGGTCCTCGGGAAGGGGGTCCGCCTGCTCTCCCCGAGGAGACGGCGGTTGAAGTCCCCCAGGACGAGTGCTGATCGCACATGCCGGTCGAGGAGTGCGGCGGCCTCTGCCCGTACGGACTCGGGACGGCGGCCGGCCGCCCAGTCGCGCAGGAAGTGGGCGTGCTCCGCGTCGTCGCGCTCGCCGTCGAGCAGATGGTGACGGAGGAGATGGGTCGTGGTGTAGCAGCGGTCGTAGAAGAGGTGGTCGGTGAGGAAGTCCGCCTCCGGTGCGGCGAGTTCGAAGCGGGAGCTGAGAGCGAGCCCGAAGTCGGCGAAGTAGATCAGCCGCCCGTCGGTCAGGACGTTGCGGAAGTGCGCGTCGAAGTGGACGAGGCCGCGCGCGCTCATGAAGTCGGCGCCCCGGATCAGGGCGTCCTCGATCCAGGCGTACGGCGACGCCTCGGCCTCCGGCTCCGGCGCGGCTGCGGCCCGCCGGTCGGCCAGCCAGGTGGAGAGCGTCTGCGGCACGTACTCCAGGAAGAGGACCAGACCGGCCGTCGACCCGCCGACGGCCTCCAGCCGACGGCGTACGGCGGGCGAGCCGTCCCAGTGCGCGACGGCCTTGTCGATACCGCCGAACTCGTCCATGAAACCGTCGGGGCCGGAGTCGGGCAGGACGCGCCAGTGATACATCAGCGGGAAGCCCGCGTAGGCGTCGCCGTCACCGATGACCCAGTTGGTGGTCATGGTGTGCGCGGCGAGTTCACGCCAGGCGCCGAACCCGGCGGAGCCGATGCCGTATTGGTAGAAGAGCGGCAGCTCGAAGAGGTTGGCGGTCGAGCTCACATGCTCCGGCCGCAGTTCCAGGTCCGTCAGCGGGATGCGTTTGACGAAGACGCGCGTCCCGTCGACATCCAGCTCCGCCGACCGGCCACCGAGACCGGACCCGAGCGGGACGGCCCCGGCCAGGACCCCGGCGAGCCGACGGTCGCTGAGCAGGGAGAGCGCGGTGCTGACGGCCGCGTGGGTGGCCAGACGTGTGCCACGTACGTCACGGGCGCCACGTACGTCACGGGCGGCCTGTACATGCGTGCCGTCAAGCGCGTCGGGGTCGTTCATCGCCGGTTCCTCGGCTCCTCGTCGGTTCCGCCAGGGGTCGGGTCAGGTCCGGTCGGGCCGGGCCGGGCCGGGGTCACGGCAGCACTCGGCAGAGCGCGTCCAGCGCGCCCGCCCAGGCGCTGTCCGTCGGGGCGCCGTATCCGACGACCAGTGCGTCGCGCCCCGGTGCGACCGACGGGTGCCGGAAGCCGGAGAGCCCCTGGATCGCCAGGCCCTGCCAGGCCGCTGCCTCGATCATGGTGCGTTCGTCGGTGCCCGGCGGGAGTTCGACCACCGCGTGCAGCCCGGCGGAGATACCGGTCACCCGGCACTCCGGCGCGTGCTCGGCCAGCGCCTCCACGAGCTGGTCGCGCCGCCGGCGGTAGCGCAGCCGCATGGACCGTACGTGGCGGTCGTACGCGCCGGAGGAGATGAACTCGGCGAGCGTGAGCTGGTCCATCGCGCTCGGCACCGCCGCGACCTCGCCCTTCGCCTCGACCACCTCCCCCACCAGCACCTTGGGCAGCACCATCCACGCGAGCCGCAGCCCCGGAGCGAGGGACTTGCTCGCCGTGCCCAGGTACACCACCCGCTCAGGGTCCAGGCCCTGAAGCGCGCCGACGGGCTGACGGTCGTAGCGGAACTCCCCGTCGTAGTCGTCCTCCAGGATCAGCCCGCCCGCGCCACGCGCCCAGTCCACCACCGCCGCGCGGCGGTCGGGATGGAGCGGGGCACCGGTGGGGAACTGGTGTGCAGGAGTCATCAGCACCGCGTCGACGCCACGCAGAGCGTCCGCTCCGGAGGTCAACTCGTGCATACGGGTGCCGAGTTCGTCGAGCGGGAGCGCGGGGGTGCGCAGCCCGGCGGCGGTCAGGATGTCCCGGTGGAAGTCGAGCCCGTACGACTCGACCGCCACCGCCGCCCGAGCCTTCCCCGGGGCCCTGCCTCCGGTTCCCCCGGCCCTCCCCGCCGTCCCCCGGCGGGCCGCGAGCACCTGGGCCATCAGCGACAGGCCATGGACGAACCCCGAGCAGAGAACGATCCGCTCCGGGTGTGCGTACACCCCGCGCGTCCGGGCCAGATAGTCGGCCAGGGCGGTACGCAGCTCCACGCGCCCCAACTGGTCGCCGTAGTCGAACGCCTCGTGCGGAGCGGCGGTCAGCGCCCGGCGGGAGGCGGCCAGCCAGTCGGCCCGTGGAAAGGAGCCGAGGTCGGGAGTGCCCGCCCGCAGATTGTGCCTGGGCCTGCGGTGGACCGGCCGGGCAGGCGGCCCGCCCGGCGCCGGCGTGCGCGGCGCGGCCCGCCGGGCGACCCGGGTTACCGAGCCCTGCCGGGCCGTGAGCCACCCTTCGGCGACGAGTTCGGCGTACGCGTCGGCCACGGTGTTGCGCGCGATGCCCAGATCGGCGGCGAGCGAACGGGACGAGGGCAGCCGGGTGCCGGGCGCCAGCCTCCCCGTGCGGACGGCTTCGCGCAGGGCGTCCATCAGCCCGGTACGGAGCCCGGGAACGCGCAGTTCGAGATGGAGATCGGCACCGACCGTGACGGCGGCGACCCGCCGCTTGCCGCTCGCCGGATTGGCCCACGAATCGGTCATGGGAATGGACCATACCGTTGCGCCACCGGGCGCGTAGCGTCGTACGCATGACGACGAACGACAGCGACCGGCACGCTCACACCCCCGACCGCGTCCCCGAGCACCAGCCGCGCCTGGCGTGGGCGAAGCTCGCGCCCGACGTCTCCAAGGCGATGATCGGTCTTGAGAAGGCGGTCCGGCAGGGCATCGACCCGGTGGTGTACGAGCTGGTGAAAATCCGCGCCTCGCAGATCAACCACTGCGCCTTCTGCCTGGACATGCACACGAAGGAGGCGCTGGCCGCCGGGGAGTCGGTGGAGCGGATCGTCCAGCTCAGCGCCTGGCAGGAGTCTCGCCACTTCTACTCGGCGAAGGAGATCGCGGCGATCGAGCTCACCGAGGCGGTCACCGTGCTGACGGACGGCTTCGTGCCGGACGAGGTGTACGAGCGGGCGGCGGCGCACTTCGAGGAGACCGAACTCGCGTATCTGATCGCGGCGATCACAGTCATCAACTCCTGGAACCGGCTCTCGGTGACATCCCGGACGCTCCCCGGTCACTACACGCCGGGGATGTACAAGTGACGGCGTCCGACCGGGTGTCGGTGTTCCGCGCGCTGCATCACGACCGTGCCGCCGAGGACCCGCTCGTCCTGCCGGGGCCGTGGGACGCGGCGAGCGCGCGCGTCTTCGTGGAGGCCGGTTTCCCGGCGCTCGCCACGCCGAGCGCGGGGGTCGCCGCGTCGCTCGGTTACGAGGACGGCGCCACCCCGCCGGACGAGATGTTCGCGGCGGTGGCCCGTATCGTCCGGGCCGTCTCCGGCACCGGCACCAGCACCAGCACCGGCACCGGCCACGCGTCCGGGCCCACGCCCGTGCCCGTCAGCGCCGACATCGAGGGCGGCTACGGTCTGGCGCCGGCCGAACTGGTCGCGCGCCTCCTCGACACGGGCGCCGTGGGCTGCAATCTGGAGGACTCGGACGGCGGCGGCCTCAAGGACCCGCACCGGCACGCGGACTGGCTGGCGGAGGTGCGGGCGGCGGCCGGGGACCGGCTGTTCGTCAACGCCCGCGTGGACACGTTCATCCGTGGCGTGAGCGACCCGGCGCAGGCCATCGCCCGCGCCCGTCTGTACGTCGCCGCCGGCGCGGACTGCGTATACCCGATCGGTGCCCCGGCGGAGGCGATCCCGGCGCTCCGGGCGGGCATCGACGGCCCCGTCAACATCGGGGCGGCGCCGGCCGGTGCGGCGGAACTGTCGGAGCTGGGCAAGCTCGGCGCCACACGCGTCACCTTCGGTCCGGGGCTCCAGCGGCAGGCGATGGCGGCGGTACGGGAGGGCGCGGCGCGGCTGCGTTCCTGAGCCGCGTAACAGGCGGCACCGTACGAACCGATCCCCGGCAGGCGACCGCCCGCCGGGGATCCGCCATGTCCGGCACCCCGCACCACTCACGCCGACCCCCGCACCGCTCACCCCACTCCCCGCAAGCCACACGCCGCACCCCTGACCCTG
>NZ_JARJHW010000141.1:0-19249 GCF_040560175.1 Streptomyces panacea | reverse complement strand
GTCGTCCACCTCGGCGACTACCTCTACGAGTACGCCGTGACGGCGGTCGGCGGCGCCCGCAACTACACCGACCGGCGGCTGCCCGCGCACTACAACCGCGAGACGGTCACGCTGGAGGACTACCGGCTGCGCTACGGCCTCTACAAGTCCGACCCGGACCTGATGGCCGCGCACGCCGCCCACCCGTTCGTCGTCACGTGGGACGACCACGAGACGGAGAACAACTACGCGGGTGAGACGCCCGAGAACGACGTCCCGCCGGAGGAGTTCCTGCTCCGCAGGGCCGCCGCCTACCGCGCGTACTGGGAGAACCAGCCGCTGCGCGCCCCGCAGCGGCCCGACGGCCCCGACATGCGGCTCTACCGGCGGCTGCACTTCGGGCGCCTCGCGCAGTTCGACATCCTCGACACCCGGCAGTACCGCTCCGACCAGGCGTACGGGGACGGCTGGCAGGTCCCGGGCCCGGAGTCCGAGGACCCCACGCGCACCATGACCGGCGAGACGCAGGAGCGGTGGCTGCTGAACGGCTGGCAGCAGTCCCGCGCCACCTGGAACCTGCTGCCGCAGCAGGTCACCTTCGCGCAGCGCCGGGACGTGCCCCGGCCGGACTTCAAGCTGTCGATGGACGCGTGGGACGGCTACCCGGCCTCCCGCGAACGTGTTCTGGACGGCGCGCAGGCGGCCGGCCTGGAGAACCTGATGGTGCTGACCGGAGACGTACACGTCGGCTACGGCTTCGACCTCAAGGCCGACTTCGACGACCCCGGCTCGCGCACCGTCGGGACCGAGATCGTCGCCACCTCCATCTCCAGCGGGAAGGACGGTGCGGACAAGCCGTCCAACTGGTCCAACCTCACCACCGCCAACCCGCACATGAAGTTCTACAACGGGCGGCGCGGATACGTGACCGTCACCCTCGGCAGGCAGGAGGCGCGCGCCGACTTCAAGACGGTGTCCGCCGTCACGACTCCCGGCGCGCCCCTCTCGACGGCCGCCTCCTTCGTGACCGAGTCGGGTGACCCGGGCCTCAAGCCCGCCTGAGGCACCCGAATGTGACGGCCCGTCAGGCGACCTCGTCCACCGGGTAGCGGACGCCGACGCGCTCACGTACCGCGTCGAGCGTCCGCATCACCGCCAGGCTGCCGTCCAGCGGCACCAGCGGCGACTCTGTCTCCCCGGCCCGCAGACACCGCATCACCTCGGCCGCCTCGTGCTGCATGCCCGTCAACGGGCTCTCCACCGTGTGCTGTTCGGGATCCCGCCCGTCCCGGTGCAGCACAAAGCCGTCCGGCGCGAAGAAGCCGCTCGGCAGCTCGATCCGGCCCGCCGTGCCGGTCACCGTCGCTGTCGACGGCGTCCTGGCGGTCACCGAGCAACTGAGCAGCGCGGTCGCCCCGGACTCCCAGCCCAGCAGCATCCCGGTGTTGAGATCCACGCCCTCGGGCGAGAGCAGCGCGTCGGCCTGTACGCGGTCGGGCTCGCCCAGGATCAGCTGCGCGAACGACACCGGGTAGACGCCGAGGTCCAGCAGCGCGCCGCCGCCGAGCGCGGGATCGCGCAGCCGGTGCTCGGGACCGAAGGGACCCTGGAGCCCGAAGTCGGCCTGCACCGTGCGGACTTCGCCGATCGCCCCGTCCGCGATCAGCTCGGTCATCCGCCGGACGACCGGGCTGCAGTACATCCACATGGCCTCCATCAGGAAGAGACCCCGCTCACGCGCGAGCGTCACCAACTCCCGCGCCTCGCGCGCGTTGAGCGTGAACGCCTTCTCGCACAGCACCGGCTTTCCCGCTTCGAGGGCGAGCCCCGCCGCGGCACGGTGCGCGGAGTGCGGCGTCGCGACATACACGATGTCCACGTCCGGATCGGCGAGGAGCCCGGCCCAGTCGCCGTACGCCCGTGGGATGCCGAACCGGTCGGCGAACCCCTTCGCCGACTCCTCGCTCCGCGAGGCCACGGCGACGACTTCGGCATCCGCCATGCGCTGCACGTCCCCGGTGAACGTCGCCGCGATCCCGCCCGTGGCCAGCACGCCCCACCGCGTCGTGCCGGTGCCGGTGCCTGTCCCGGTGCGGGTCCCGCCGTCTCTGTCGTGTTCCGCCGTCATATATGCCCCTTACACAAAAAAGGTCTCGACCACGTGGCCGGAGCTGAGAGCATAGGGAGGGTTTCAACTACATGGAGATGCGAATGCCGGACGGCGGCCAGACCACACGCTCACGCAAAGGACACATACCCACCGCTTCGACCCTGACAGAGGCCGACACCGCCGTCGGCATCCCCGCGGCCCGGCGTGCCGGCATCGTCGTCACCCTCGTCCTCGGCGGGCTCACCGCCCTGCCGCCACTGTCGATGGACATGTATCTGCCGGCGCTGCCCGCCGTGACCCGCGCCCTCGGCTCGTCGGCCGCGACCGCGCAGCTCACCCTCACCGCGTGTCTGACCGGCATGGCCCTCGGCCAGCTCGTCGTAGGGCCGATGAGCGATAAATGGGGCCGCCGGAAGCCCCTGCTGCTCGGCATGGTCGTGTACGTCTTCGCCACCGCCATCTGCGCCTTCGCCCCCACGGTCGAACTGCTCATCGGCTTCCGCCTCCTCCAGGGACTGGCGGGCGCGGCCGGCATCGTGATCGCCCGCGCCGTGGTGCGTGATCTCTACGACGGCGTCGAGATGGCCCGCTTCTTCTCCACCCTGATGCTGATCTCCGGCGTCGCTCCGGTCATCGCCCCGGTGATCGGCGGCCAGGTGCTCCAGGTCACCGACTGGCGCGGCATCTTCGTCGTCCTGACGGCCGTCGGTATCGCGCTGACCCTCGTCGTCGTGAAGTGGCTGCACGAGACGCTGCCGAGTGAGAAGCGGCACAGCGGCGGCGTCGGCGAGGCGCTCGGCACGATGCGCGTACTGCTCGCCGACCGCGTGTTCACCGGCTACACGCTGGCGGGCGGGCTCGCCTTCGCGGCCCTGTTCGCGTACATCGCGGCCTCGCCGTTCGTGGTGCAGGAGATCTACGGCGCCTCGCCGCAGATGTACAGCCTGCTGTTCGGCATCAACTCCATCGGCCTGATCACCGTCGGGCAGATCAACGGCCGGCTGCTGGTCGGCCGGGTCAGCATGGACAAGGTGCTGGCCTTCGGTCTGGTCGTCATCACGCTCGCCGGACTCGCGCTGCTGCTGATGACGAGCGGGGTGTTCGGCGAGCCCGGCCTCTTCCCGGTCGCGGCCGGGCTGTTCGTCCTGATGTCGGCGATGGGGCTCGCGATGCCCAACACCAACGCGCAGGCCCTGATGCGCACCCCGCACGCCGCCGGATCGGCGTCGGCCCTCATCGGTACGGCGTCGTTCCTGATCGGCGCCATCGCGTCGCCGCTCGTCGGGATCGCGGGCGAGGCCACGGCGGTGCCGATGGCCGTCGTGCAGGTGGTGTGCGGAGTCGGTTCGCTGGTCTGCTTCCTGGCGCTGTGCCGCCCCTGGCAGCCGCAGCACCGGGCGGCGCAGCCGGCCGGCACCTGAGCGAGCGGTTCCCGAGCGCCGTCCGAGCGCTCGGGGACCGTCCGCGCGAGAGGCTCAGTCCTCGACGCGCCGCAGGTAGGCGACCAGACGCTGCCGGTCCTGGCCGTCCGTCCAGCGGAACAGCCCCACCCCGTTCGCGTCCCCGCTGGGCAGCCGCACGTTGAGCGCCAGCGGCTCGGGCTCCCCGGTGGCGAGATTCACCTGTACGGGATTGCCGCCGCCGGCCAGGGCGTCCGTCACGTTACGGGCGCTCGTCGCCCCGTACGCCATACCCGTGTCCGCCACCGACGTCAGCGTCAGCGGCCTGGTGCCGTCCGTCTCCTCGAAGCAGAACGCCGTCTTCTCGTCCAGGTCGAAGGCGAGCCTGCCCGCGATGAGATAGCGGCCGTCGGGGGAGGAGATGACCTGCGGCTGCGCGGCGGGGTTGATCGCGGGCTTACGGCACCGCACCTGCGCCACGGCCTTGCCGGTGTCCAGGGCGTGCACCACCCACAGGTCGTGCGTGGCGGCGTCCTTCGCGCCCTTTTTCTTCTGCCACTTGGCGAGAACATGGCCGGCCGACACGGACGCCGGCACCCCGGAGGCCGGCTCGGTGCCCTTCGGCGCGACCTTCCGGCTGAACCAGCCGCCCCGTACCCAGAACTCCTTCGCCCCGCTCACCAGCAGACCGTTCGCGGTCACCCCGCGCACCTCGGTCAGCTTCTTGCAGTTCGGGCAGTCCTTCGGGTAGCCGAGCGAGCCGGGCGCCGTCCTGGACACCTCGCCGGTCGTCGGGTCGACGACCGCGCTGATGGCCTTGCCGTCGCTGATCAGAATGCCGGGGCCGGTGCTCGTGACGGTCGGCGCGTCCGCCCAGGGCACCTCGACCCGCCGCTGTTCGCCGGTGCCCGCGTCGTACACGTCGAGGGAGACGAGAGAGTCGGCCGAGGCGAGCGCGTACTCGCCGAGCCGCCCGTACGACCAGGTCACGAAGTACTGCTTGTCGCCCTTGGTCACCGAGAGCAGCCGGGGGTAGCGGTCGACCGGCGCCAGGGGCCGCCACGCCTGCCCCGACCAACCGGCCTTCCCGGTCTCGGAGTTCAGCGTGCGCAGTTGGTACCGGCTCTCGTCGATCCGGGCCAGGTACGCGACGAGACCCGTGGCGGACGCGACCGCGTACTGCGGTGACACGTCCTTGATCTCCCAGCCGCGCCGCGTGTTGTAGCCGTCGGGCACGTTCAGCTGCGTCTCGGGGCCGGTACTCACCACCGGTTTACGGGGCTTCGCGTCGTCCTTGGTCCCGCCGCAGCTCGCGAGTACGAGCAGCATCACCAGGATGAGAACGCCGGCGATGAGTGTGA
Organism: Streptomyces panacea; assembly: GCF_040560175.1. Classification (NCBI taxonomy): domain Bacteria; kingdom Bacillati; phylum Actinomycetota; class Actinomycetes; order Kitasatosporales; family Streptomycetaceae; genus Streptomyces; species Streptomyces panacea. The sequence continues at coordinate 14,399 of NZ_JARJHW010000141.1, read as the reverse complement.
TGCGCACGATCTTCTGCCGCTTGGTCATCAAGGACATCGGCGTCAGACCGCGAGCACGGTAAAACGACAACTTGGTCCCCCCGCGAGCACGGTGTGGCGATGGAGCGGCAACGGCCGTCAGCGTAGCAACTGGGCCGGTGCCCGCCGCAGCCCGTTCCGCCCCGATTCCGTGCCCGTCAGGTGCCCGCCGAGTGTTGGACAGGCGGAATCCGGCCACTCCCGAGGTGCCTACAATTCGGCGGTGAACGTCTCCCTCCCCACCGCCGAAGTCCTGCGTGCCGCGCTGGCCGGACTGCTCGACGGGCTGCCGCCGCGACAGGCCGCCCAGGCCGTCGAACGGCTGATCGCCAACTACCGGGGAGACACCCCGACCGGTACGCCGCTGCTGCGTGACCGTTCCGATGTGGCCGCCTACGCCGCGTACCGGATGCCGGCCACGTTCGAGGCCGTACGGGCCGCGCTCGACGCGCTCGCCGGGGCGGCGCCCGGCTGGGCGCCGGGCAGCCATGTGGACGTGGGAGGGGGGACGGGCGCGGCGGTCTGGGCGGCCGAGGCGACCTGGACGCACGGCGGCGCCGGGAACCGGACCGGAGGGGCGCGCAGCACCGCCGTGCTGGACTGGGCCGAGCCCGCGCTCACGCTCGGCCGTGAGCTGGCCGCCGAGTCGCGGCTGCCCGCGCTGCGGGACGTCGAGTGGCGCCGAACCAGGATCGGTACGGGCCTGAAGCTCCCCGAGTGCGACCTGGTCACCGTCTCGTACGTCCTCAACGAGCTCGACCCCGCCGATCGAGGCGCCCTCGTCGCCGAAGCGGCGCGCGCCGGACAGGCCGTCGTGATCGTCGAGCCGGGGACGCCCGACGGCTACCAGCGCGTCATCGAGGCCCGCGACCTGCTGATCGGGGCGGGCCTGCGCGTGGCCGCGCCCTGCCCGCACAGCGGCGCGTGCCCCATCGAACCCGGCACGGACTGGTGCCACTTCGCCGCCCGGGTGAGCCGGTCGTCGCTGCACCGGCAGGTGAAGGGGGGCTCGCTGGCGTACGAGGACGAGAAGTTCAGCTACGTGGCGGCGGTGCGCTTCGACGCGGAGCCGGTACGGGCGCGGGTGACCCGCAAGCCGCAGACCCGCAAGGGGCAGATGCTGCTCGACCTCTGTACGGAGGCGGACGGGTTGCGGCGCGAGACGGTGAGCAAGAGGCAGGGGCCGCTGTACCGGGCCGCGCGGGACGCGTCGTGGGGCGACGCCTGGCCGCCCCACGACGCGCCGGATCCCGCGCCGGATTCCGTGCCGGAATCAGGCTGAGAGCAGCAACTCCCTCCGCACGTCCAGCTCTTGCTCCTGCCGCAGCTCCTGCGTGCAGCACTTCACGCTGCCGCCGCCCTTGAGCAGCTCGCCCAGATCCATGGCGATCGGCTCGTAGCCCCGGCTCCTGAGCGGGGCGAAGAGACCGGCCGCCGCCTGCGGCAGCAGCACATGGCGGCCGTCGCTCACGGCGTTGAGCCCGAGGGCCGCCGCGTCCGGCTCCTCGGCGATGAGCGCGTCCGGGAAGAGCCGGGCGAGTACGGCCCGGCTGCCGGGCGAGAACGCGCCGGGGTAGTACATGACCTCGTCGGCCGCGTCGTCCAGGACGCAGAGCGCCGTGTCCAGGTGGTAGTAGCGCGGATCGACCAGATCGAGCCCGATCACCGGCCGGCCGAAGAACTCCTGCGCCTCGTCGTGCGAGAGCGGACTGGACCGGAAGCCCCGCCCGGCCAGGATGTACGAGGCGGTGACGGCGAAGTCGCCCTCGCCCTCGTTGATGTGCGCCGGCTCATGGATGTCGGTGAAGCCGCGCGCGCGGAACCAGGCGAGATGCGCCTCCGCCTCCCGCGTACGCTCCGGGTGCGCGAAGCGCGCGCCCAGCACACGGCCGTCGATGACGGTGGCGCCGTTGGCTGCGAACACCATGTCGGGCAGGTCGGATCGGGGTTCGAGCAGGGAGACGGTGTGACCGAGAGCGCGGTAGCGGTCGCGGAGCACCTCCCACTGCGCGAGAGCCAGCGGCAGATCCACCGGTTTCGACGGATCCATCCACGGGTTGATCGAGTACGTCACTCTGAAATGCGCCGGTGGGCACATCAGATAGCGGCGGGGCGAGGCGTCACGAGGCAACTAGGGCTCCTCACGAACGATGGGTCGCACGGGGTGTGTGCGTTGAGGCCATGGTCCGCCCGTGAGGGCCTTTCGCGCAGTGATCCGATCGGGTGGTTCACGCAGCGGCGCCGAATGGACATCGCCGCGTCGGCCGCGCATGAAACGACTTCGGGCGAGACGTCGCGTCTCGCCTGACTGGTAGGCTCCCGAAATGGCTGAAAGTAAGGCACCCGACTCCACCCGCCGCAGTGAGAAGTCGCGCCGCGCGATCTACGCCGCCGCCCTGTCCCTGGTCGGGGAGGCCGGCTACGCGAAGACGACGATCGAGGGCATCGCGGCCCGCGCGGGCGTCGGCAAGCAGACGATCTACCGCTGGTGGCCCTCCAAGGCCGCCGTACTCCTCGAAGCCTTCCTCGACCTCGGTGAGCAGGCCGCCCGTGCGGCAGGCGGCGACGGCGCGTACGAGATCCCGGACACCGGCGATCTCGCGGCGGACCTCAAGCTGGTGCTGCGCGCCACGGTCGACGAACTGAACGACCCGACGTTCGAGGCGCCCACCCGCGCGCTCGCGGCCGAGGGAATTGTGGACGCGGAGATCGGCGCCGAGTACGCGCGGAAGCTGCTGGAGCCGCAGGCCGCGCTCTACGTACGGAGGCTGCGGGCCGCGCAGGAGGCGGGGGCCGTGCGGGACGACATCGACCCACGTACCGCGATGGAGCTGCTGACCGGCCCGATCGTGCACCGCTGGCTGCTGCGGACGCTGCCGCTCACGCACGCCTACGCGGACTCCCTCGTCGACTACGCGCTGAACGGCCTGGCTCCCCGGCCGCCGGGTCCGGCGGGTGGCCGGGCGGGTGCTCCGCCGGGTCCGGCGGGCTGATGAGGCCCGTCTGGCGGCCTCCGTACGGCACTGAGTGCCGCACACAGGACCCGGCACCGGTCCGACCCGATTCCCGGTCGGCGGATGTGTCGAACACCACCGGTGCCCATCGCACGCATCGGTAGACCATTTCCTGATATAGCCCGTGATGACGCCCGGTGATCGGCATCCGCCTCCCCACCCCGGTTGAGGAGTGCGGCCCCCCGAAGCGCAGGATGGTGCGAACATGGAAGAGTCCGAGAGGACCGATGCATGAGGTGAGGGGATAGATGGGCGACGATTTCGGCCGCTACCGCGGCACTGAGGGCAAGGTTTCCCAGTGGCTGCGCCGACTCGCCAGAAAGTCCGACGACGGTCGGGACGCCGCTCCTGACGCCGACGCGCGCCTGGCACTGCTCCTCGCCGTGGCCGCCGCCGGTATGCCCATATCGCCCGCCGCGCATCCCATCGGCTACCGATGTTCGTGCGAACGCATCGGCTGTCCCACCCCCGCCAGGCATCCCATCTCCTTCGCCTGGCAGACGCAGTCCACCACCGACGAGGCACAGATCGAACGCTGGGCCAGGAATCAGCCCGAAGCCAACTTCATCACGGCGACCGGCATGGTCCACGACGCCCTCGACGTCCCGCTGGAGGCCGGCAGCTGGGCGCTGGAGCGGCTGCTCGGCGCGGGCATCGACGTGGGTCCGGTGGCCGACTCGGGCGGCGACCGGATGCTCTTCTTCACCGCCACCCGTGGCACGCCCGAGGACGAGGACGAGTGGTGGCCCTGTGAACTGGACTGCCACCCCGAGACGATGGACGAGCACCCCGGCTTCCGCTGGCACTGCCGGGGCAGTTACGTCCTCGTACCGCCGGCGAGACTGCCCGGCGAGCTGTCGATGACCTGGCTGCGCGGCCCCGAGCACCCGCTGCCCGACCCGCTGACACTGCTGGAGACGCTGACCGACGCGTGCGCGCGGTACGCGGGCGAGAACCACGAGCTGGACCCGCACCCGGTGGCCTGGCCGCTCGGCCGCTGACCTCCGGCGCGTCCGTCCGTATCTGCGAGGGGTGTTCAGGAGCCTTCGGCCCCGACCACCCCTTGCAGTCTGCTCACCACGTTCACCTGGTCCGCGCCGGCGCCGTCCGGCTTCAGCAGCGCCGCCTGGCTCGACACCCACTCCTTGGTGAGGGTGTCCTTCACCGCGCCGGTCATCAGCGCCTTCACATCGGCGCTCACCTTCGGGGTGAAGCCGGGGGCGGCCGTCTGCCGGTCGAAGTACTTGATCGCGAAGAAGACGAGCGCGCCGCCGTCCTTCGTGGCGAGCCCGAGTGGCGCGAAGTCCCCGTCGTCCAGGGGCTGATCGCTGTACTGAATGGTGAGACCGGGCAGCTTGGCGTTCTTCGCGCGGATGTCCCGCCACTCGTCGGTGTGCGGTCCCCGTGCGAAGTGCGCCGGCTCGCCGTCCTTCAGGTACGAGACGTACTCGGAGCCCACGTCCCCGGGAGCCACCGCCGTCGACCCACTGTCCGCCGGGGCCGGTACGGCGAAGCCGTCCTTGTCCGTCTCGAACTCGGGGATCTCGCCCGGCGTCAGGATCGCGAGATAGGCGACCTCCCACAACTGGTCGGCGCCGCCCCGCACGAAGACCAGGACCCAGCGGTTGTCGCCGGGGCCCTCGTCCTTGTCGCGGTTGCTGTCGGTGTCGGCGACGAACCAGCGCGGCCAGCCAGCCTTCTTGGGGATGAGGTACTTCGCGTCGGTCAACTCCAGCGGCTGGTGCCGGTCGTTGCCTTCCGGGTTCGTGATGCTCCTGGCCTTGAGCCCGGCCTGGTTGATCGCACCGAGCGCCCCGGTGACCCGGCCGGCGTCCAGCCCCGGGTCGTACGCCTTGTCCGCCTCGTTGTACGCCTCGGTGAAGTCCGCCAGGGCCTGGGCCGCTTCGGACTTCTTCGCGCCCGGCAGTACCGCCAGTTCACCGTGGACCGTCATACACCCACTCGCGAGCAGCGACATCACCGTCGCCCCCGCCAGCCCCGCCGCTGCCCGAATCGGCCTTCTCATCGGTCGCCTTCTGCTCCGTGTCCCCCACTGACCGTCCGAACCCTACCGGTCCGCCTCGGAATCACGAGCGGGGTCCCGGTGCGCGGGTGCGGGAAGACCTCGACGGGCTGTCGGTAGACACGGCTGAGCAGTTCGTCGCCGAACACGGCGGCGGGCGGGCCGTCCGCCACGACCCGCCCTTCGTGCAGGACGGCGGCCCGGTCGGCGTGCGCGGCGGCCAGCCCGAGATCGTGCAGCACGACGACGACGGCGTCACCGGCCGTCGCGCGGGCCCGGCAGACGCGCAGCACCAACTCCTGGTGGCGCAGGTCGAGTGCGGCGGTCGGCTCGTCGAGGAGGAGCAGCGGGGCGCGCTGGGCGAGGACGCGGGCGAGCGCGACACGGGCGCGTTCGCCGCCGGAGAGGGCCGAGAAGGGGCGGCGGGCGAATTCGGTCACCTCGGTCGCCGCCATCGCGTCGGCCACGGCCGCGTCGTCGTCGCCCTCCGCCACCGTGCCCGCCCAGGGGGCGCGGCCCATCCGTACGACCTCCTCCACCGGGAACGGGAAGGAGAGCGTGGCGGCCTGCGGCAACACGGCCCGGCGCAGGGCGAGTTCGGGCGCGGACCAGTCGTGGGCCGGCCGGCCGCCGATCAGTACCCGGCCGCCGGTCCCGGCGGCGTCCGGGTCGGCGGCGAGCGCGGCCAGCAGCGTCGACTTGCCCGCCCCGTTGGGTCCGACGAGGGCCAGGACCTCACCGGCGCGCACGACGAGGTCCACACCGCCGTCGGCGCCACCGAGGACGTCGCGCCGCCCGAGCCGTACGCGCAGGCCCCGCGCCTCGGCGACGACATCCCCGTGGGTGGTGGGTGCGGGCAGCTCTCTGCCCCGTACGGCGAACATGCTCAGGAGCACGCTGTGCGCCGTGGCCTTCACGACTGTGCCCGCCCTCATGCCCAACCCCCTTGTCTACGCCGCGTCCTGCGCAGCAACCAGAAGAAGAACGGACTGCCGAACAGCGCCGTCAGGACGCCGAGGGGCAGTTCGGCCGGGGCCGCCACCGTGCGCGCCGCGAGGTCGCCCGCGACCAGGACCAGCGCGCCTCCGAGTGCGCTGCCCGGCACCAGGAAGCGGTGGCCGGGGCCGTTGGCCATCCGCAGCAGATGCGGGACCAGCAGCCCGACGAAGGTGATGATCCCCGCCACCGCGACGGCGGCGGCCGTCAGCAGCGCGACGACCAGGACGAGGACGACGCGGAGTCGTTCGACATCCACGCCCAGATGCCTGGCCGGCCGCTCGCCCAGTGCGAGGAGGTCCAACTTCCGTGCGTAGAAGGGCGCGACGGCCAGACCCAGCAGCGCGCAGGGCAGTACGGCGAGCACCTTGGGCCAGGTCGCCTGGGCGAGCGAGCCGAGCTGCCAGAAGGTGATCTGGCTGATCTGCGCGTTGTCGGCGAAGAAGATGGACAGCCCGATGAGCGCGCCCGCGAAGGCGTTCACCGCGATGCCGGTGAGGATGAGCGTGACCACCTCCGTACGGCCGCCGGAGCGGGACATCGCGTACACCAGCAGCACCGTCAGAAGCCCGGAGACGAACGCGCAGACGGTGACCGTCCAGTTGCCGAGGAAGCTCAGACCGAGCGCGATCGACGCGACGGCGCCGACCGCCGCGCCCGCCGAGATGCCGATGACCCCGGGCTCGGCGAGCGGATTGCCGAACACGCCCTGCATCAGGGCGCCCGCGCAGCCCAGCGAGGCGCCGACGAGCAACGCGAGGACGACGCGCGGCAGTCGGACGTTCCACAGCACGCTCTCGGGGACGCGTTCGAGCGCGCCGCCGCCGAGGCCGATCCGGTGCCGAACGGAGGAGAGGACGTCGCCGAGCGGGATGTCGTACGCGCCGAGCCCGGCGGAGAGCAGCGAGAGCAGGAGCAGCACGCCGAGCAGCCCGGCGGTCAACAGCCAGGTGGCGCCGCGTCGTTGAGGTGCCCCGCGCGGAGCGTCCTCGGACGGGGACGTGTCCGGCGGCGCGGCCGGCACGGTGGGTGCGGTCGCCGTCATCTCACTCGCCGTCCGGGTAGAGCTGCTCGACCAGGGACGCGAGCACTTGGTCCGTACGGGGCCCGTAGTTGAGCAGTACGCCGTCGTCCACGGAGACGAATCGGCGGTCGAGCCCGGCGGGGGTCTCGGCGACGCCCGGGATCTTCACCAGTCCGTCGGGACCGCCCACCGAGTCGAGCCCCTTGGTCATCAGGAGAATCGCGTCGGGCGCCGCCTTCGCCAGCGCCTCGCTGGTGATCGCGGTGAAGTCCTTGTCGAGGCCCGACTCCTTGCCGGCGTCGACGGCGCCGGCGGCCTCCAGCAGTGAACTCGCCCCGGAGTCACGGCCGCCGAGCAGATAGACCGAAGCCGAGCCGCGCAGATAGAGGAAGGCGACGCGCGGCTTCTCGCCGTCGCCGGGGGCCGGGATCCGCTGCTGTACGGAGGCGATCCGTTCGGCCGTACGGGCGCTCAGCTCGTCGCCCGCCGCGTCGACGCCCAGGGCGCGCGCCACCGTCGTGATGCGCTTCCCGACGTCGTCCAGGCTCTTCGCCGGTTCGACCACCAGGAGCGGGATCCCGGCGTCGCGTATCTGGTCGACGGCCTCCGCCGGTCCTGTGGTGGTCTCGGCGATGACGAGTGTCGGCCGCAGGGACAGGACGCTCTCGGCCGAGACGTCGTGCGCGCGGGTCACCACGGGCAGTTTCGCCGCCTGTTCGAAGGTGGCGGTGATGTCGCGGGCCACGACGTGCTCGCCGAGGCCGAGGGTGAAGACGATCTCGTTGAGCGATCCGGTCAGGGGGACGAGCCGGTCGGCGGAGGTGACGGTGACCTTCGTGCCGTCGGCGGAGTCCACGGTGACCGGCAGCTCCGGGGCGGGGGCGGTGGCCAGTGGTTCGACCCGGTCGGCGGTGGCCGTCGATTCGGAGCCCTTGGCCTTCGCCCCGCCGCCGCTGTCTCCGTCGCCGCAGCCGGTGGCGAGCAGGGCGAGGGCGAGCACCGAGATGACCGCGCCCGCCAGGCGTTGAGTGCGCACGGAGTGCACCGTCCCGTCGTTGTGTGGAGTCCCTTCGGACCCCGGTCGGAGTTCCGTTCAGGCGCCCTGGACGGAGGGGTTCCGCACCGAGCTGGAGATAGCTTAGGTTAGCCTTACCTTGCTTACTAGGCCCGGGGTGTGTCTCATCCGGGCTCTCCTCGGTGTGCCCGTGGCCGCCGGTTTCTCCAACGTGGGAGTGATCTTCAGATGCTGTCGTCCAGACCGGTGCGCGCTCTCGCCGTCGCGCTGCTCGCCGCGCTTCTCGGGGCGCTGCTCCCGACGGCCACGGCCCACGCGGCGAACCGCACCGTGCAGGGCGGCAGGCTCGACTGGGGGATCAAGTCCTCCTTCCAGAGCTATGTCACCGGCCCGATATCGGGAGGCGGCTGGAGCCTCAACGGGGGCGCCGCCACTGTGGGCGGCAGCCAGTTCCGGTTCCACTCCGCCTCGGGGACGTACGACCCCGACAGCGGCGCGCTGCGCGCCGGATTCAGCGGCGGCGTCCGGTTCGTCGGCCACACCAAGCCCGACGGATCGCACGAGCTGGACCTCACCATCAGCCGTCCCACGGTCCGTATCTCCGGCGGCGGCGGCACCCTGTACGCCGACATGGCGAGCAAGGCCAAGGGGAGCGGCAAGATCACCACGTCGTCCCAGGTCCCGCTCGCCACGCTCGATCTCGGCGGGATCGACATGAGGGGCGGCGGCAGCCCCGTCGCCCTCAGCGACGTCCCCTCGACGCTCACCGCACAGGGCGCCACCGCCTTCGCCGGGTACTACACGGCCGGGACACCGCTCGACCCGATCAGCCTCTCCGTGGACGTGGACGTGGCCGCCGCGAAGAAGCCGGCCGAGAAGCCCGGACAGAAGCCGGCCGACCAGGACAAGGGCGCCGGCAGGGCCGAGAACGAGCGGGCCGAGGGCGCGCTCCAGGACGCGGCCGTCGACTGGGGCGTACGCCGTACCTTCCGCGAGTACGTCACCGGCTCCATCGCCGAGGGCCGCTGGACGCTCGCCGGCGGGGCGCAGGACGGCGGCGCGCTCTTCCGCTTCCCCGAGGGGAAGGGCACGTACGACGCGAAGAAGCAGACGCTCGACGCGGGCTTCGCGGGCAGCGTCCACTTCACCGGAACCCGACTGGACCTGACGCTCAGTGAGATCAGCGTTCAGGTGAAGGCCGGAAAGGGCACCCTGGCCGCCGATGTCGCGAGCGAGGGCCGGGCGCCGCGCAAGGCCGTCCCCCTGGTCACGTTCGCCGCCGGGGACTTCGCACCGAAGAACGGCCTCGCCGCGCTCACCGAGGCACCCGCGACGCTCACCGAGGGCGGCGCCGAGGTCTTCGGCTCCATGTACAAGGCGGGCACGCCGATGGACCCCGTCTCGCTCGCCGTCGCCGTCGACAAGAAGGCGAAGCTGCCCGCGCTGCCCGATCTGGGCAGCGGCGCGGCGGCGTCCGCCGAGACGAAGTCCGGTGCGGCGGCGGGCGAACCCACCAAGCCGGCGGAGGTGGACGATGCCGCGTCCGCGTCCGCCGCCTCTTCCTCCAACGCCCTTACGTACGCGGGCATCGGCGCGGGCGTGCTGCTCGCCGCCGCCCTCGCGGTGTACGTCGGCGTCCGGCGCCGTCACTCGACGGCGAGCGCGACCGAGACGAGCGCGACGACCGCGACGACCGCGACCGAGGCGACGGCGACCGAGACGACCGCGAGCGCGACGACCGGTTCGGCGACGACCGACACCGACGGAACCTGACTTCCCTTCCCCCTCCCCACCCCCCACTCCTTTCGCGTTTTCCACTCACCGAGGAGACCCCCGAACATGGCAGCCACCCGTCGTCCCATATCCCTTGCCGCAGCAGTCGCCACCGTCGTGGCCGTCGGCGCGACCGCGCTCGCCGTCCCGGCGTTCGCCTCCGGCGGCGCTCCCGCCGCTCCCGCCGCCCCGCAGCTCGAACTGAAGGACGGCACCCTGGAGTGGGGCTTCAAAGAGTCCTTCCGTAAGTACCTGCTCTCACCCGCCGCCGGTGGGAAGATCACGGCCGCCGACGGGGCCACCCAGGCCACCGGCAACGGCGTGTTCACCTTCACCGACGGCAAGGGCACCTACGACACCGGTACGCACGCCACCGCCACCACCTTCAAGGGAAGCGTGCACTTCGAGGGTCACCACGGCGTCCTCGACATCAAGTTGAGCGATGTGAAGGTCAACACCGGCCGTGCGGCGGGGGAGATCACCGCCGACGTCACCAGCGTGACCGACGGCGAGACCGCGACCCGCGACGACGTCTCGATCGCCGATCTCGATCTGACGGGGGTCCGGCCGGGCCAGGGCGAGAACGGCGCGATGGTCTTCAAGGACATCCCCGCCAAGCTGACGGCGGCGGGCTCCGAGGCGTTCGCGGGCTTCTACGCCGCCGGCGCCGAGCTGGACCCGGCGACGCTCTCCGTGACGGCGGGGAAGGCCCCGACCGATGAGCCCACGGACGAGCCGACGGATGAGCCCACCGACGAACCCACGGACGAGCCGACCGACGAACCTACGGACGAGCCGACCGATCAGCCCACCGACGAACCTACCGACGAACCCACGGACGAGCCCACGGACCCGGCTGTCGTGGACGGCGCGATCCTCAACGGCAATCTCGACTGGGGCGTCAAGAAGAGCTTCCGTACGTATGTGACCGGCCCCATCGCCAAGGGCAAGGTCGAACTCGCGGCCGGTGCCACCCAGCCGGGCGAGGCGTACCGCTTCCCGAAGGCCACCGGCTCCTTCGACGAGGACGCGCAGACCCTCTCCGCCGAGTTCGAGGGATCGGTCCGCTTCCTGGGACACGAGGAGGCCGGTTCGTACGTGCTCGACCTCAAGCTCAGCGGTCTGGAGGCCGAGGTCAAGAACGGCAGGGGCACCCTCGTCGCGGACGTCAGCACCAAGGACCGGACGACCCACGAGGTCTCCACCTTCGAGGACCTGACCATCGCCACGCTCGACCTGCCCGCCGGTGAGCTGAAGGCCAAGGACGGCGTCGTCGCGCTGAACGCCGTGCCCGCCTCGCTCACCGCGGACGGTACGAAGGCGTTCGGCGGCATGTACCAGGCGGGCGAGGCGCTCGACGCCGTCACCGCGGCCGTCTCCCTCACGAAGGACGGCGAACTGCCGCCGGGCGGATCGGCCGGCTCAGGTGGTTCGGGCGGCGGCGGCACAGGTGGTACGACCGGCGGAGCCGGGACCACGGGTGGCACCGGCGGTACGGCGGGCGGCGGCTCAGCGGCCGGTTCCGTCGGCGGCTCCGCGGGCGGCACGGGAAACCTCGCGAGCACCGGCGCCGAGCTTCCGACCGGCGCGCTGATGGGCGCGGCGGGCGCGCTGGCCGTCGCGGGCGGGGCCGCGGTCTACATCGCCCGGCGCCGTGACCCGGCCACCGGCGAGGTCCGACAGGTGAGTTGAGCCTCCGGGCTCCGACAGCGCGGCAGGGCGGTACCGCACGGAAATCGCGGTACCGCCCTGCCCCGTCGGGCACACCTCGCAGGTGAATGCTTCAATGCCACCGTGACTGACATCGGCCGAGACGGCAGCGGCGACATCGAGGTACTGCGCGTCTTCTGCGCGGGCGACGGCCGGCACGGCAACCCGCTCGGCGTCGTACGGGAGGGCCACCGCTACCCCGACGAGGCGTCCCGGCAGGCGCTCGCCGCCGAACTCGGCTTCAGCGAGACCGTGTTCGTGGACGACCCCGAGCGCGGTCACGTGGACATCTACACGCCGGGCCTGCGACTGCTGTTCGCCGGGTACCCGCTCGTCGGGGCCGCCTGGCTGCTCGACCTGGAGGTGGTCAACCCGCCCGTCGGTGAGGTGTGGGTGCGCCAGGACGGCGAGTTCACCTGGATCACGGCGCGCCCCGAATGGTCCCCGCCGCGCACCCTGCGCCGGTACGGGACCGTCGCCGAGGTCGACGCGCTGCCCGCCCCGCCGCCGGGCGAGGGCTGGCTCTACGCGTGGGCCTGGGAGGACGAGTCGGCCGGCCGGGTCAGGGCGCGGGGCTTCCCGCGCCGCGACGACGGCATCGTGGAGGACGAGGCGACGGGCGCGGCGGCCCTGCTGCTCACCGCCGAACTGGGCCGTGCGCTGAACATCACTCAGGGCCGGGGGTCGCAGATCCTCACTGCCCCCGGCCCTGACGGCTCGATCGAGATCGGCGGACGCGTCCGCCTGCTCCCGCCACGCTGAACCCCGTTACGCGCTGAGGGGGAACTCGCCTTCCAGTTCGTGGAAGACGGCCCCGTTGAAGTCGAACGCCCGGTGGCACTCCTCGATGATGCGCTGCTTCTCCAGGTCGTCCGCCGGGACCGCGTCCAGCAGCTCGCGGTAAGCGCGCTTGAACGCCGCCGGGTTGGCGATCTCCTCGAAGACGTAGAAGCGGACGCCGTCACCCTTGCGCGCGAAGCCCCAGGTCTTCTCGGCCATGTCGCGGACGACCTGGCCGCCGGAGAGATCCCCGAGATAGCGCGTGTAGTGGTGGGCCACATAGCCGCCGGGCCAGGTGCGGGCGCACTCGGTGATCCTGGCGGCGTACGCGGCGGTGGCGGGCAGCGGCTCCAGGCCCTCGCGCCAGTCGGCACCGCGCAGATGCGTCAGGTCGCGCTCCAGGGCGTCGATGCGCATCAGCTCGGGCCGGACGAAGGGGCCGGCGACCGGATCCCCTTCGACGGTCCCGGCGGCGTCCTCCAGCGCCCGGTACACGAACCAGAGCTGTTCGGTGTAGCGCGTGTACGCCTCCACTCCGAACCGCTGACCCAGCAGGTCGCTCATGAAGGTCGAGGTGTTCACCTCGGTGTGCTTCTCGTGCGAGGCGACACGGATCAGTGTGGAGAAGGGGGTGGCGGTGGCGGTTGCGTCCAAGGCGGGCCTCCGGGGGCCGAGGGGGACGGAAAACCAGACCGAGATCCGGCGGGGCAGCACGGGCGCTTGCCTTCGCCGATCCTCCTACTTAGGCTTACCTAAGTCAACTGGTTCCCGACGTCCTGTCGGTAAAAGAGATACCCGTTCATAGCGCGGGGGACACCCGGAGCGTCCGGTCAGGGCAGGGTCAGGATCTCCGCACCGGTGTCCGTCACCACGAGTGTGTGCTCGAACTGGGCGGTCCGCTTGCGATCCTTCGTCACCACGGTCCAGCCGTCGTCCCACATGTCGTGCTCGTGGGTGCCGAGCGTGAGCATCGGCTCGATCGTGAAGGTCATACCGGGCCGCATGACGGTCGTCGCGTGCGGGCTGTCGTAGTGCGGGATGATCAGCCCGGAGTGGAAGGACGCGTTGATGCCGTGCCCGGTGAAGTCGCGGACCACGCCGTAACCGAAGCGCTTGGCGTACGACTCGATGACCCGGCCGATGACATTGACCTGCCGGCCGGGCCGGACGGCCTTGATGGCCCGGTTCAGTGATTCACGCGTCCGCTCCACGAGGAGCCTCGACTCCTCGTCGACGTCACCGCAGTAGTAGGTGGCGTTGTTGTCGCCGTGCACGCCGTTGATGTAGGCGGTGACGTCGAGATTCACGATGTCACCGTCGCGCAGCACGGTGGAGTCCGGGATTCCGTGGCAGATGACCTCGTTGACCGAGGTGCAGAGCGACTTAGGGAACTCGCGGTAGCCGAGGGTGGAGGGGTACGCGCCGTGGTCGACCATGAAGTCGTGCGCGACCCGGTCGAGTTCGTCGGTCGTGACGCCGGGCGCGATGTGCTTCGCGGCCTCCTCCATCGCCTGAGCGGCGATCCGCCCGGCGATCCGCATCAGCTCGACGGTCTCGTCGGTCTGCACCTCCGGCCCGGTGTACGGGGTCGGCAGAGGCTTCCCGACGTACTCGGGGCGCCGGATCTTTCCGGGAACGGAACGGACGGGAGAGAGCTCCCCGGGCACGAGCAGTGACTGGCCAGACATACGAGCGAGTCTAACCAGCGTTCGGAAGCCGCCCGTGGGGCAGCATGGCGTTCAGAGGAAGGAGCCGACGATGGCCCTGTTCAAGAAGCGCACGGCGGGTAAGCCGGGCGAGTGGTACTACTGCCTCCAGCACAAGCGGGTCGAGGAGGGTCCGGACTGTCCGGCCAAGGACCGCTTCGGCCCGTACGCCTCCAGGCAGGAGGCGGAGAACGCGATGGAGACGGCGGCCGAACGCAACCAGGAATGGGAGACGGACCCCCGCTGGCACGACAAGCCCGAGGGCCAACCACCAGCCTGACCCACCCGTCCGCAGCCGCGGGGGGTGTCCGGGGGCCCGCCCCCGGTTGCGGGACTGTCT
>NZ_JARJHW010000140.1:0-19434 GCF_040560175.1 Streptomyces panacea | reverse complement strand
GTGTATAAGAGACAGCCCCCACGCACGCCCGACTCCCCACATACGGGAGAATCGACAGCGGAAAGCACCCGCGGCGAGGAACGAGGAACCGTGTCCGGATTCGTAGAAAAGCCCGAGCCGCTTCAGGTCCCGGGCCTGGTGCATCTGCACACCGGCAAGGTGCGCGACCTGTACCGGAACGAGGCGGGCGATCTCGTGATGGTCGCCAGCGACCGCATCTCCGCGTACGACTGGGTCCTGCCCACCGAAATCCCCGACAAGGGGCGGGTGTTGACCCAGCTCTCGCTCTGGTGGTTCGACAAGCTCACCGATCTCGCGCCCAACCACGTCATCTCCGCCGACCTCCCCGACGGCGCCCCCGCCCACTGGGCCGGCCGCACCCTCATCTGCCAGTCCCTGCGGATGGCCCCGGTCGAGTGCGTCGCCCGCGGCTATCTCACCGGCTCCGGCCTCGCCGAGTACGAGCAGACCCGCACCGTCTGCGGACTCGCGCTCCCCGAGGGTCTGGTCGACGGCTCCGAGCTGCCGGCGCCGATCTTCACGCCCGCCACGAAGGCCGCGGTCGGCGACCACGACGAGAACGTGTCGTACGAGGAGGTCGCCCGCCAGGTCGGCGCGGAGACCGCCGCGCTGCTGCGCCGTACGACACTCGACGTCTACGGCCGGGCCCGTGACATCGCCCGCGACCGGGGCATCATCCTGGCCGACACGAAGTTCGAGTTCGGCTTCGACGCCGACGACCGGCTGGTGCTCGCCGACGAGGTGCTGACCCCGGACTCCTCGCGCTTCTGGCCGGCGGCGATCTGGGAGCCGGGTCACGCCCAGCCGTCGTACGACAAGCAGTACGTACGCGACTGGCTGACCTCGCCCGCGTCCGGCTGGGACCGCGCGAGCGAGCAGCCGCCGCCGGAGCTGCCGGGCGAGATCGTGGACGCGACGCGCGCCAAGTACCTGGAGGCGTACGAACTCCTCACCGGCACCCGCTGGTAACTCGTCACCCCCGGCGCGACAACGAAGAACCCCCGGCCGATGATCCGGCCGGGGGTTCTTGTGCTGAGCGGACGACCAGGTTCGAACTGGCGACCTCAACCTTGGCAAGGTTGCGCTCTACCAACTGAGCTACGTCCGCGTGCGCCGTGGCGCGCAGCCCACTATACCCAACCTCGCTCGCGCGCGAGACGCACCGCCGTGTGCCGGCTCGAAGCCCCCAGTTTGGACGCGGCCGACGACAGGTAGTTCCGCACGGTGCCTTGCGACAGCGAGGCCCACGCCGCGATGTCGGCGATCGGCGCCCCGTCGGCGGCCAGCTCCAGCACCTCGGCCTCGCGCGCGGTCAGCGGCGAGTCCCCGGCCGAGATCGCGTCGGCGGCCAACTCCGGGTCCACATGCCGGTTTCCGGCGTGCACGGTACGGATGATCTCGGCGAGCTGCCGGGCGCTGACGGTCTTCGGCACGAAGCCACGCACCCCCGCCGCCAGGGCCCGCTTGAGATGGCCCGGCCGCCCGTGGCTGGTGACGATCATCGTCCGGCAGCCGGGCAGTTGGCTGCGGATGGATGTGGCGACCTTCACACCGTCGGCGCCCGGCATCTGGAGATCGAGCACGGCGACGTCGGGGCGGTGCGCCAGGGCCATCGCCAGCGCCTCCGGCCCGGAGGCGGCCTCGGCGACGACCGTCAGGTCCTCCTCCAGCCCGAGGAGCGCGGCGAGCGCGCCCCGGATCAGATGCTCGTCGTCGGCGAGGAGGACGCGTACGACGGGGGCCGGGGACCCGACGGACTCCGGTACGGGGCTCACGTCGCTCACGCGGTCACCTCGTCGGACGTCCCCGGCGCCGACCCCGGCGCCGACACGGGCCCTGACCCCGACACCGGCGCCGACACGGGCCCCGACCCAGACCCCGGGACGTCCACGGGCGTCGCGGGCGGGCCGGGCCGTACGGGCGACGCCGGCAGCGGCACCCGGGCCGTGAGCCGGAAGCGCGCACCGGCCACCGGGCCCGCGTCGAGCGTGCCGCCCAGCGTGGCCAGCCTCTCCCGCAGCCCGGCGAGGCCGGCCCCAGCCGTCCTGGGCGTACCCGCCGCGCCCGCCCGGCCCAGGACGCCCTGTTCGGGCAGTCCGTCGTTCTCCATGACCAGCACCGCGTCGCACCCTTCCCGTACCGTCAGCCGCACCGTGCAGTGCCGCGCGTCCCCGTGCCGCAGCACGTTCGTGGCGGCCTCCCGTACCACCCACCCGAGGGCCGACTGCACGTCGGAGGCCAGAACCGGAGCCAACCCACCGGCACCACCGGCACCGGCACCCGCACCGACCGCGCCCACCCCGTCCAGATCCAGCCGGAACCTGATCCCGGCGGCCTTCAACACACCCCGCGCGCCTTCCAGTTCGGTGTGCAGGTCCACCTCCCGATACCCGCGTACGACCGCCCGCACCTCCCGCTGCGACTCCTGCGCGATCCGCTGCACCTCGGCCATCTGCTCGGCGGCCTGCTCCGTACCCCCGCGCCGGGCCAGCTGTTCGGCGAGTTCGCTCTTGAGCGCGATCACCGCCAGGTTGCGGCCCATGACGTCGTGCATGTCCCGGCCGAAGCGCAGCCGCTCCTCGGCGACGGCGAGCCGGGCCTGGAGTTCACGGGCGCTGTCCAGCTCCCACACGGACCTGAGCAGCCAGACCGAGAATCCGGTGGTGAAGGCCAGGAACAGCCCCGCGAGCACCACCCCGATCACACAGCCGAGGACGGCGCCCGACGACAGGCCGAGCGCCAGGCCGGCCAGCGCCACGAACACCGTGGTGGCCAGCACGGCCAGCAGCATGCTCCGCACCCGGCGGACGCCGATGACCAGCGACCCGATGCCGAAGCCGGCGAAGGTGACCAGCAGCGAGGCGATCGACGTGGCGCCCTCCACGTTCTTCGGGTCCGCGGGGTACACGGCGAGGGAGGCCACACAGCCGACGGCGGTGACCACGGCCGTGGCGACCATGAGCCGGACCGGCCGGGCCCGCCTGCCGAGCGCCCAGGTCAGGGCGTACGAGCTGGTGGTGGCGGTCACGATCGCGTGGGCGCAGATCAGCAGCAGGAACCAGCCGCCGACCGGGGAGGCGGTGCGCGCGCCGGCCACCAGTCCGATGACGCCCACCTCGACCACCGCGAAGGAGTGGAAGGACCAGCGGGTGTAGATCTCGACCTTCGCCGGATTGCTCTTCCCGGTCCACGCGCCCGTCGTTCCGCGCACCCTCGCCATGTCGTCCCTCCCGCGCTCGTCGCCCCGTGTCCGGGCCTTGCCGGCCGCCGTCCCCGGCCGCCGTCCCTGATCGGCGCCGCCGCCGTCCGTCGTCAGCGCCGCCGCTGTTCGTCGTCGGCGCCCGCCGTCCTTCGTCAGCGCCGCGGCTCCCAGCGGAACCACAGCTTCACAGCAAACACCGACAGTACGATCCAGGCCAGGGCATTGAGTCCCGCGGTGAGCAGGTCCCCACCCGAGGCGCCGCCCAGCCAGCCGACCCGCACCAGGGTCACGACCCCGGTCATCGGCAGCAGCTCGCAGACCGAGGCGATCTTGTCCGGCAGCGTCTCCAGCGGTACGAACAGGCCCGATCCCAGCGATGAGATCAGGAGCATCGGCAGGGTGCTGATCTGAGCGCTCTCCACGGTACGGGTGAATCCCGCCGAGGCGGCGGCCAGCGCCGCCATCAGCCCGGTGCCCGCCAGCACACCCAGGACCAGCAGCTCGGGCCGCTGCGGAGCGCTGATGTCCAGGAGGGCGACCCCGGCGAGGACCAGCACGACACACTGCGCGAGCGCCAGCGCGGCGGCGGGCAGCGCGGTCCCGGTCAGGATCTCCGAGTCGGACACCTCGCCCGTACGGAGCCGCTTGAGCACCAGCTCCTCGCGCCGGGCCGTGTAGGCGGAGGTGAGGTTCATGTAGACCACCAGGAGCAGCACCATGCCGATGCCGCCCGTCATGGCGACCTCCATGACGCTCAGCCCGGTGGCGCCCAGATCGACGTTCTGCAGCGAGGCCTTGGTGGAGAGGATCAGCCCGAGCGGCATGAACAGGGCCATGAAGAGCATGGTCCTGTTCCGTACGAGCAGTGTCAGCTCGGCCCGGCCGAGCGCGGCCAGCCGTCCCGCCCTGGTCGAGGTGGAACCCTCGGCGGCCGTCTCCTGATGCTGTGCGATGACCGTGCTCATGCCGCGCCCGCCTCTCCCGTGTTGTTGCCCGTGCCCGTGCCCGTGCCCGTGCCCGTGCCCGCGCCCGCGCCCGCGCCCGTGCCCGTGCCCGTGCCCGTGCCCGCGCCGGGGGCCGTGTCCCCCGCGCGCTGTGCCGCGATGTCCAGGAACGCCTCTTCGAGCGAGGCCGCACGGGCGTCGAGCTTCTCCAGATGTACGCCGAACTCGTCGGCCCAGCGCAGCAGTTCGGCGAGGTCCCGCTGGAGCTCCCGGGTGCGGATCTCGATCTGCCGGCCGTCCGCCGCGGCCATCAGCGTGAGCGGCAGCTGCCCCGGCTCCATTCCCGCGGGCAGCTTGAACCGGATCCGGGCCGGCCTGGTCGCCGTCACCTCCGACGGCGTCCCCGACACCACGATGCGGCCTCCGTGCATGATCGCCAGCCGGTCCGCGAGATCCTCGGCCTCCTCCAGATAGTGCGTGGTCAGCAGGACGGTGGTGCCGCCGTCGCGCAGCGCCCGCACCAGCTCCCAGGTGCCCCGCCGCCCCTCGGCGTCCAGGCCGGTCGTCGGCTCGTCGAGGAAGAGCACCTCGGGCCGCCCGAGCAGGGCCAGCGCCAGGTCCAGGCGCCGCTTCTCACCGCCGGACAGCTGCTTGACCCGCACGTCGGCGCGCTTGCCCATCCCCACGAGCTCCAGCGCCTCGCCGGTGGGCCGCGCCCGGCTCGTGCAGCCCGCCCACATCCGTACGGTCTCCTTGACCGTCAGATCGCTGGGAAAGCCGCCTTCCTGGAGCATCACCCCGGTCCGGGGCCGCACGTGCGCCCTGTCGGTGTACGGGTCCCGTCCGAGCACCCGCACCGTCCCGCCGCTGGGGCGGGCGAGGCCCTCCAGCATCTCGACGGTGGACGTCTTGCCCGCGCCGTTCGTACCGAGCAGGGCGAACAGCTCGCCCTCCCCGACGCCGAACGAGATCTCGTTCACCGCCTGGAACCCTCCGGCATAGGTGCGCCGGAGCCGCTCCACCTCGATGACGTTCCTGTCCACATCCGTGGCACTCGCGCCGTGGTCTCCCAGAGTTCGTGTCATGGGTTCAAGGCTTCCGCCGGACCGGGCCCGGGAGCAGTGCGCGCTGTCACCAGTGCTCATGACAAATGTCATCGGGGAGGCGGGAGGGTGCGGGCACGACGAAGGCCCCGGTCGAATGACCGGGGCCTTCGTTACGGAGCGGACGACCAGGTTCGAACTGGCGACCTCAACCTTGGCAAGGTTGCGCTCTACCAACTGAGCTACGTCCGCAGTGCATCGTTCACCAAAAACAAGGCTTCGATGTGATGCAGAGCGGGTGACAGGAATCGCACACTGCGCCTCCCCCTTGGAAAGGGGGCGTTCTACTACTGAACTACACCCGCACGCTGCGTGAGGTTCGGCTTTTCGGCCTTGCCCTTCGGCGTGCTCCAGACTCTAGCCGATGGCTGGGGGTGCTGTGCAACTCCGATCCCCGGCGAGCCCGGCCGGACGCCCCGGGACCGGACGGTCCCTCAACTGGCCTCGCGGAACGCCTCGTAGACCCGCTTGGGGATCCGGCCGCGGGCCGGCACCTCCATCCGGTGCGAGAGCGCCCACGCGCGTACGGCCGCCGGGTCGGGCGCGAGGGCCGTGTGCCGGTACGACTTACGGTTTTTTCCGGCGTGGGTCTGCCGACGGCCCGCCTCCAGGTACGGGGCCAGGGCCTTGCGCAGTTTCTTGGCATTGGCGGGATTGAGGTCGATCTCGTACGACTTCCCGTCGAGGCCGAACGAGACCGTTTCCGCCGCTTCTCCGCCGCTGATGTCGTCGGAGAGCGTGACCACTACGCGCTGCGCCACGGATATCGGTCCTTTCATGCGGCACCCGCCTCGTCCGGCCATGCCTCTGAAACACGGCTGACGTGCGGCGATACCGGCCTTCCGGCTGTTTAGGGGCAATGCGACTTTGTACTGTATTCCTTTGTACAGCGAACCGCCTCGTATTGTGAAGCCCAGCCAATTGCATCAGCGTGTCCGACGGCAATGGCGGGGGCGATTTTTTTCCTGGATTTTTCCGTGTCGTCTCACGGTGCGATATCGACGGAGATCGGTGGAGAGTCCGGCACTGTGTGGATATCTACTCGCGTAGATTTTGTGTACGGGTACGCTGAAGGCACTCGGGGGGTCGGGGGATTCCCCGGTCAGAACCACAGCCGCAGACAGCTGCACACAGCCGCACCACACCACCGGGAGTGCCAGTGGCACGCGTCGTAGTCGACGTCATGCTCAAGCCGGAGATCCTCGACCCGCAAGGACAAGCAGTGCAGCGCGCACTGCCCCGGCTGGGTTTCGACGGGATCGCGGACGTCCGCCAGGGAAAGCGTTTCGAGCTGGAGGTGCAGGGCCCGGTCGACGAGGCCGCCCTCGCCCGCATCCATGAGATGGCCGAGACGTTCCTCGCCAACACCGTCATCGAGGACTTCGTCGTAAAGGTGGAGTCGTGACCACTCGTATCGGAGTCGTCACTTTCCCCGGCACACTCGACGACCGCGACAGTCTTCGCGCCGTCAGGATCGCCGGAGCGGAGCCCGTCTCGCTCTGGCACCGCGACAAGGACATCAAGCAGGTCGACGCCGTCGTCCTGGCGGGTGGATTCAGCTACGGCGACTATCTGCGCGCCGGCGCCATTTCCCGATTCTCGCCGGTGATGGAGACGGTCATCGAGCAGGCGAAGGGCGGCATGCCGGTCCTGGGGATCTGCAACGGCTTCCAGATCCTGACCGAATCCCATCTGCTGCCGGGCGCGATGCTGCGCAACAACCATCTGCACTTCATCTGCCGCGACCAGAAGCTGCGGGTGGAGAACGCGGAGACCGCGTGGACCGCCGACTACGAGGCGGGCGGGACCATCTCCGTACCGCTGAAGAACATCGACGGACGGTACGTGGCCGCCGAGACGGTCCTGGACGAGCTGGAGGCCGAGGGCCGCGTCGCCTTCCGCTATCTGGACGGCAACCCGAACGGCTCGCTCCGCGACATCGCGGGCATCACCAACGCGGCGGGCAACGTCGTCGGCCTGATGCCGCACCCCGAGCACGCCGTGGAACCGCTGATCGGTACGGGCCGTACCGACGGGCTCGGGTTCTTCACCTCGATCCTGAAGAAGCTGGTAAGCGCCTGATGACGATCAAGAACCTGGACACCGTCAAGAACGCGACGGGGACGCCCGACGTCGACCAGCCCTGGAAGGAACTCGGCCTCAAGGAGGACGAGTACATCCGGATCCGCGAGATCCTGGAGCGCCGGCCGACCGGCGCCGAGCTGGCCATGTACTCCGTGATGTGGTCCGAGCACTGCTCGTACAAGAGCAGCAAGGTGCACCTCAAGCAGTTCGGCGACAAGGCCCCCGCCAACGACGCGATGCTGGTCGGCATCGGTGAGAACGCGGGCGTCGTGGACGTCGGCCAGGGGTACGCGGTCACCTTCAAGGTCGAGTCGCACAACCACCCCTCGTACATCGAGCCCTACCAGGGCGCGGCCACCGGCGTCGGCGGCATCGTCCGCGACATCCTCGCCATGGGCGCCCGCCCGGTCGCCGTCGTGGACCCGCTGCGCTTCGGCGCGGCAGACCATCCCGACACCCGGCGCGTACTGCCCGGGGTCGTCGCCGGCATCGGCGGGTACGGCAACTGTCTGGGCCTGCCGAACATCGGCGGCGAGGTCGTCTTCGACTCCTGCTACCAGGGCAATCCGCTGGTCAACGCGGGCTGCATCGGCGTGATGAGGCACGAGGACATCCACCTCGCGCAGGCGTCGGGCCCCGGCAACAAGGTGATCCTTTACGGCGCCCGGACCGGCGGCGACGGCATCGGCGGCGTCTCGGTGCTGGCGTCCGAGACCTTCGAATCGACCGGGCCCGCGAAGCGCCCGGCGGTCCAGGTGGGCGACCCGTTCCAGGAGAAGCTCCTCATCGAGTGCACCCTGGAGATCTTCGCCGAGAAGCTGGTCGCCGGTATCCAGGACCTCGGCGGCGCCGGGCTGTCCTGCGCGACGAGCGAGCTGGCGTCGGCCGGCTCCGGCGGTATGCGGGTCGAGCTGGACACCGTCCCGCTGCGTGACTCCTCCCTCTCGCCCGAGGAAATCCTCATGAGCGAGTCGCAGGAACGCATGTGCGCGGTCGTCGAGCCCGACAAGGTCGACCGGTTCATGGAGATCTGCGAGAAGTGGGACGTCATCGCGACCGTCATCGGTGAGGTCACCGAGGGCACCCGCCTGGAGATCTTCTGGCACGGCGAGCAGATCGTGGACGTCCCGCCGCGCTCCGTGGCGCACGACGGCCCGGTCTACCACCGTCCGTACGCCCGTCCCGACTGGCAGGACGCGCTCCAGGCCGACGACGCCAACAAGCTTGCCCGGCCCGCGAGTCCGGCCGAACTGCGCGAGCAGGTGCTGCGGCTGGTCGGCTCGCCGAACCAGGCGTCGAAGGCGTGGATCACCGACCAGTACGACCGCTTCGTGCAGGGCAACACCGTGCTCGCCCAGCCCGAGGACGCGGGCATGGTCCGGATCGACGAGTCGACCAACCTCGGTGTGGCGATGGCGACGGACGGCAACGGCCGGTTCGCCAAGCTCGACCCGTACGCGGGCGCGCAGCTCGCGCTGGCGGAGGCGTACCGCAACGTCGCCGCCTCCGGTGCCAAGCCGCTCGCCATCTCGGACTGCCTGAACTTCGGTTCGCCCGAGGACCCGGCCGTCATGTGGCAGTTCGCCGAGGCCACGCGCGGTCTCGCGGACGGCTGCCTCCAGCTGGGCACCCCGGTCACCGGCGGCAACGTCTCGCTCTACAACCAGACCGGCGAGACGGCGATCCACCCGACGCCGGTCGTGGCCGTGCTCGGTGTGATCGACGACGTCACGCGCCGTACGCCGATCGCCTTCGGGGAAGAGGGCCAGCTCCTCTACCTGCTCGGCGACACCAGCGAGGAGTTCGGCGGCTCGGCCTGGTCGCAGGTGATCCACGACCACCTGGGCGGACTGCCGCCGAAGGTGGACCTGGACCGGGAGAAGCTGCTCGGCGAGATCCTGATCTCGGGATCGCGCGACGGCATGATCGACGCGGCGCACGACCTGAGCGACGGCGGTCTGATCCAGGCCGTCACCGAGTCGTGCCTGCGGGGCGGCAAGGGCGCGCGGCTGGTCGTGCCGGACGGGCTCGACGCGTTCACCGCGCTGTTCAGCGAGTCGGCCGGGCGCGCGGTGGTGGCCGTACCGCGCAGCGAGGAGCTGCGCTTCACCGACATGTGCGGGGCGCGTGGGCTGCCCGCGACGCGGATCGGTGTGGTGGACGGTGAAGAGGTCGAGGTCCAGGGCGAGTTCAGCATCCCGCTGAGCGAGCTGCGGGCGGCGCACGAGGGAACGATCGAGGCACTGCTGGCCTGAGGCCGGCTCGGCCCGGGACACGACGAAGCCCCTGTCAGGTTCACACGAACCGGACAGGGGCTTCGTCGTGCCCGCCGTGCCCGCGCATGGAAAAGGGCTTGCGATCGATTACGTAATTACGTAACTTCAAGCCATGGAGCTTGAGGAACGTGTCGCCGAGCTGGAACGCCGGCTCGCGGCGCTGGAGCACACCGGCCCGCAGTCGCCACCCCGGCCGCTACGGGGGGAGCGGCCGGGGCCGACGGCGGACGACGCCCTGCGACCGCTCCAGCACCTGGAGGAGCAGCTCGCGGAGGTGCCCGGCGGCGGCGTGACGTACACGGGCTCGGTACGGCTGCCGACCGAGCAGCGCTACCGGTGGCAGTTCACCGAGCTGACCGACCAGGTGCTCGACGCCGACTGGTCGGTGACCGCCGACTGCTTCGCGGCGCTCGGGCACGCCGTACGGCTCCGGCTGCTGCGCGAGATCCTCGGCGGCCTGCGCACCGCCGCCGAGCTGACCGAGCTGGACGACATGGGCACCACCGGCCAGATCTACCACCACCTGCGCCAGCTGACCGGCGCGGGCTGGCTCCAGACGACGGGGCGCGGACGGTACGAGGTACCGGCCGCTCGCGTCGTACCGCTGCTGGTGATGCTGTCCGCCGCCAGGAACTGAAACCACCCACGAACCGAGGTGACACGCACCATGTCCGTCCGGAAGCTCGCCATGATCCTGGCCCGCTGCTGCCTGCTGCTCGTCGTCGTCCTGGTCCTGGGCATGATCTTCGCCGGCTGGGACCCGCACCCCCTGCTGGTACTCCCCGCGGCCGTGGCCCCCGTCGCGGTGTTCGTGATCCAGGGGCGGCGCACCGCCGCCGCGCTGAGGCGGACCGCCGCGCGCGCCCCCGTGGAGACGCGGGCACCGGTGTCGGGGCGCTGGACCGCGCACAACAGCCCGGCGGACAAGGTGCCCAGCCACGGCCTCCACGGCTACGGCCAGACGTACGCCATCGACATCCTGGTCGCCCCCGACCCCGACACCCGTCCGCCGTTCGCGAAGCTGTGGCCGCTCGCGCGCGGGAACGCGCGCTATCCGGCCTTCGGTGCCCCCGTGCTGGCCGTGGCCGACGCGACGGTGGTCCGGGTCCTGGACGGGCGGCGCGACCATCTGACCCGCACCTCGATCCCGGCGCTCGCCTGGATGATGCTGATCGAAGGGTCGGTGCGGGAGGCCGCGGGCCCCTCCTGGATCGTCGGCAACCACATCGTCCTGGACCTCGGCGACGGCACGTACGCCATGTACGCGCATCTCAAGCAGGGCTCGGTGACCGTCGCCGCGGGCCGGACGGTGCGCGCGGGGCAGCCGATCGCCGCGTGCGGCAACACCGGCAACTCCACCGAGCCGCACCTCCACTTCCAGCTGATGGACGGCCCCGACCTGGACACCGCGCGCGGCATCCCCTTCACCTGGCGCGGCGTGGGCGTTCCGGCCAACGGCGAATCGTTCACCCCTCAGAACGAGCCGTCACCGGCGCCGGGCCTCGATTAGCCTCCCGTCCATGCCACCGGCCAAGAAGCGCAAGCAGCGCGGTTACGACTCCGACAAGACCCGTACCGCCGTCCTCACCCAGTTCGCGCACGTGCGCGATGCGGTCCTCACCCTCACCCCCGAGCAGCTCGCCCGGCCCGCCGGCCTCGGCGACTGGACGGTGCGCGAGCTGACCGCGCATCTGTGCATGGGCGTCGAGACCGTCAGCCGCGCGCTGGAGCGGCCCGCGCCGCCCGTCGCGGAGGTGGGCCTGCCCGAGTGGGCGTTCGCGACGGCCGCGCAGGCCGCCCCGATCTCGGACGACGTCAAGGCGTACGCGGCCTCCGCCGGGCCCGCCGAACTGTTCGAGCGCACGGCCGGCCGGATCACCGCGCTGCTGCCGGACGCGCCGGCCGACCGGCTGATCGCCGTCCGGGTCGGGGCCATGCGCCTCGGCGACTTCCTGGTCACCCGCACCGTGGAACTCACCGTCCACACCGACGACCTGAACCGCGCGGCCGGACTCGACATCCCCTTCGACCGCCAGGCCCTCGCCGCCTGCACGCGGCTGCTCGCCGACGCGCTCGCGGTGAAGGCGCCGGGAGCCTCGACGGAGGTGCGGATCCCGCCGTACGCCGTCGTGCAGTGCGTGGAGGGGCCCCGGCACACCCGCGGCACCCCGCCGAACGTCGTCGAGACGGACCCGCTCACCTGGCTGCGGCTCGCCACGGGGCGTACGGCATGGTCCGAGGCCCTGGCATCCGCCCAGGTCAGCGCCAGCGGCGAACGCGCGGATCTCGGTGCCCTGCTGCCGGTCATGAGCTGAGCGACGCCCGCCGCGCGCCCCTGCCCGGCGATCGCACGGAACCGGACCCGGGTGTGTCTCGTCCCACCGGTATGCGGAAACAGTCAGTGACCACCGTCACCGCCCTCACGACCCTGACCCTCCTCGCCCTCGCCGGCTGCGGCACCGAGACCGGCAGAGAGTCCGACGGGGCGGCCGAGGCCGGCAGCGCGGTGCGGACCGACCTGCCCCTGACCGACGTGCGCTGGAGCATCGAGAGCCTCAGCGTCGACGGCAAGAAGACCGCGGCGCCCGCCGGGGCCTCGGTGGAGATCGACTCCAAGGGCAAGGCCAGCGCCCAGACGGGGTGCAACTCCATCGGCGCACAGGTCACCATCGACGGCGACACGATCACTGTCGGTGAGAAGTCCCAGACGATGATGGGCTGCCCGAAGGAGCTCGAAGCCTTCGAGAAGGCGCTCGGCGGCGCCTTCGGCGGCAAGCTCAAGGCCAAGGTCGACGAAAAGAAGCTCACCCTCACCACGGACGGGGGCGACTCCATCGCACTGACCGCCGAGAAGCCGGCGCCGCTCGTGGGCACCGGTTGGGCCGTCACCTCCCTCGTCTCCGACGGGACGGCTCGCTCGCTGCCCAAGGACAAGAAGGGCGAGAGCCCGAAGGCGACGCTGACCTTCGCCAAGGACGGGACCGTGAGCGGCAATCTCGGCTGCAACGGGTTCTCGGCGTCCGCGAAGGTCGCGGGCTCCACGATCACCTTCGGGCCCGTGCGGGCCACCAGGAGGGTCTGCCCGGAGCCGGGAATGTCCGTGGAGCGGGAGCTGATGGAGTTCCTGAAGGGCCGGGTGACGTATGAGGTGCACCACCGTGAGCTGACCCTGAGGACCGCCGACGGCGAAGGTCTCAGCGCCGGCGCGGGGGCTCCCGGGAAGTAGCGGCTGCACGGTTCTCCCTGGTGGGCGGGGGCCTGTCCGAGTGGGCCGGTGGCGACACGCCGCCGGCCCACTTCGCCGTCCACCTGACGGCCCACTTCCGTACCGCATTCGGACCAGCGGTCGATCTCGCCTACACTCGGAACCGTGCCTCGTGGTGATGGACGACTCAACCACGACCTGCTCCCCGGCGAGAAGGGCCCTCAGGACGCTTGCGGCGTCTTCGGAGTCTGGGCCCCCGGTGAAGAGGTCGCCAAGCTCACCTACTTCGGACTGTATGCACTGCAACACCGCGGACAGGAGTCCGCGGGCATCGCAGTGAGCAACGGCTCCCAGATTCTTGTCTTCAAGGACATGGGCCTTGTCTCACAGGTCTTCGACGAAACTTCCCTCGGCTCCCTCCAAGGTCATATCGCCGTGGGTCACGCCCGCTACTCCACCACCGGAGCCTCGGTGTGGGAGAACGCGCAGCCGACCTTCAGAGCCACCGCTCACGGCTCCATCGCGCTCGGCCACAACGGCAATCTGGTCAACACGGCCGAGCTCGCCGGAATGGTCGCCGACCTCCCCAAGGAGAACGGCCGCACGACCCGCGTCGCCGCCACCAACGACACCGATCTGATCACGGCGCTCCTTGCCGGACAGACGGACGACGACGGCAAGCCCCTCACCGTCGAACAGGCCGCACCGCAGGTTCTGCGGCGCGCCAAGGGCGCCTTCTCGCTCGTCTTCATGGACGAGCACACCCTGTACGCGGCCCGTGACCCGCAGGGCATCCGCCCGCTGGTCCTCGGCCGGCTCGAACGCGGCTGGGTCGTGGCCTCCGAGAGCGCGGCTCTCGACATCTGCGGCG
Source organism: Streptomyces panacea (assembly GCF_040560175.1). Taxonomy (NCBI): domain Bacteria; kingdom Bacillati; phylum Actinomycetota; class Actinomycetes; order Kitasatosporales; family Streptomycetaceae; genus Streptomyces; species Streptomyces panacea. The sequence goes on along the minus strand of NZ_JARJHW010000140.1, from coordinate 5,727 downwards.
CCTCCTTCGTCCGTGAGGTCGAGCCCGGCGAGCTGATCGCCATCGACGAGAACGGCCTGCGCACCTCCCGCTTCGCTGAAGCGAAGCCCAAGGGCTGTGTCTTCGAGTACGTGTATCTGGCTCGCCCCGACACCGACATCGCCGGGCGGAACGTCTACCTCTCGCGCGTGGAGATGGGTCGGAAACTGGCCAGGGAAGCGCCCGTCGAGGCCGATCTCGTCATAGCGACGCCGGAGTCCGGCACCCCCGCCGCGATCGGTTACGCGGAGGCGAGCGGCATTCCGTACGGCTCCGGACTGGTCAAGAACGCGTATGTCGGCCGGACCTTCATCCAGCCCTCACAGACCATTCGCCAACTGGGCATCCGTCTCAAGCTGAATCCTCTTAAAGAGGTCATCAGGGGCAAGCGCCTGGTGGTCGTCGACGACTCGATCGTCCGCGGCAACACCCAGCGCGCCCTGGTCAAGATGCTCCGCGAGGCCGGCGCCGCCGAGATCCACATCCGGATCTCGTCCCCGCCGGTGAAGTGGCCGTGCTTCTTCGGCATCGATTTCGCCACCCGCGCGGAGCTGATCGCCAACGGCATGTCCATCGAGGAGATCGGGGCGTCACTGGGCGCCGACTCCCTCTCGTACATCTCCATCGACGGCATGATCGAGGCGACCACCATCGCCAAGCCGAACCTCTGCCGCGCCTGCTTCGACGGCGAGTACCCGATGGACCTGCCCGATCCGGAACTCCTCGGCAAGCAGCTGCTGGAGACCGAGCTGGCGGGCGGCGCCGATGCCGCCGACGCGCTCAGGCGGCCGTAACAGCGGCCGTGAGCGCCCGTGAACGTGCCCGTACGGCCCGCCGCGACCCTCCACACCGGTCGCGGCGGCCCGCAGCCGCGTCCCGGACCCACGGATCCGCGGGACCCACGGACCCCGAACCCAGCCCCCGCAGCACTCACACGAAAGCTCTCCGACATGCCAGCTGAATCCTCCGGTGCCTCCTACGCCGCCGCGGGCGTCGACATCGAGGCCGGCGACCGCGCCGTCGAGCTGATGAAGGAGTGGGTGAGGAAGACCCAGCGCCCCGAGACCGTCGGCGGTCTCGGCGGCTTCGCCGGACTCTTCGACGCCTCCGCGCTCAAGCGCTACGAGCGCCCGCTGCTCGCCTCGGCCACCGACGGCGTGGGTACGAAGGTCGATCTGGCCCGCAGGATGGGCGTCTACGACACGATCGGCCACGACCTCGTGGGCATGGTCGTCGACGACCTGGTGGTGTGCGGCGCCGAACCGCTGTTCATGACCGACTACATCTGCGTCGGCAAGGTGTTCCCCGAGCGGGTCGCCGCCATCGTCAAGGGCATCGCCGAGGGCTGTGTGCTGGCCGGCTGCGCGCTCGTCGGCGGCGAGACCGCCGAGCACCCCGGCCTCCTCGGCGAGGACGACTTCGACGTCGCCGGCGCCGGTACGGGCGTGGTCGAGGCCGACCGGCTGCTGGGCGCGGATCGTATCCGTACGGGTGACGTCGTGATCGCCATGGAGTCCTCCGGGCTTCACTCCAACGGGTACTCACTCGTCCGGCATGTCGTGTTCGACCGGCTCGGCTGGTCGCTGGAGCGCGAGGTCGCGGAGTTCGGCCGCACGCTCGGCGCGGAGCTGCTGGAGCCCACCAAGATCTACTCGCTGGACTGCCTGGCGCTGACCAGGACCACCGAGGTGCACGCTTTCAGCCACATCACCGGAGGCGGTCTTGCCAACAACCTGGCGCGGGTCGTCCCGGACCATCTGCACGCGACGGTGGACCGTTCGACCTGGGCGCCCGGCGCGGTCTTCGACCTGATCGGCTCGGCGGGCCAGGTGGAGCGCACGGAGCTGGAGAAGACGCTCAACATGGGCGTCGGCATGATCGCCGTCGTCCCCGAGGAATCCGTGGACACTGCGCTCACCACCCTCGCCGACCGGGGCGTGGGCGCCTGGGTGGCCGGCGGCATCGTGGACCGGCAGAGCGGCGGCTCTGTCACCGGCGCGGCGCTGACCGGGGACTATGCGAGCTAGCGATCCGGCGCCGAGGCGCCGGGGGCATGGTGAAACCCGGTCCGGGATGCCCGGACCGGGTCACATGGGTGATTTCTTTTTGAGGTGTACGTACGTCAAGCGCCGCGACGCTGTGACGACGGGCCGGACTCCTCGTCCTCTTCGTCGTCGTTGTACAGCTCCGCGTACTGTGCGTACGGGTCATCTTCCTCGTCGTCATCCTCGAACGGCTCAGCGTTCGGCGGTTGACTCGAAGGTGATGCGCCCAGCTCATTGGCCAGACGCGACAGGTCTGTCCCGCCGCTGTTGTACTTCAGCTGGCGGGCGACCTTTGTCTGCTTGGCCTTGGCCCGGCCGCGCCCCATGGCTCGACCCCCTCGGTGACGGGGCTCCACGGCCCCAGAGTCTTGACACGCGTTCATGTTTCAGAACGAGCTCTCCGCAGAGAGACCCGTCCTTAGGACTTCAACGGTACCTGCTTCCGCGGCCATACGGTACGCCGCCCGCATGACGCGCCTCGGCGCGGGACCGGCGACAACGGGTGTCCCCGCTGGTCAGCTGCGATATTAACCTCTTCTTGCGGGCGACCCGCCGACCGGGGGTGAGTCTCGTCTCCCCCCGGAGCCGCGCGGTGGCTCCGCGTCGGCGGATCGCCCCTCGGGACCTCAGCGGGAGCGGGCCTCCGAGATGCGCTGCTCGGCGATCCTGTCGGCCGCAGCGGCCGGCGGAATCCCGTCGGTCTTCGCACGTGCGAATATTGAAAGTGTCGTGTCGAAGATCTTCGCGGCCTTCCCCTTGCACCGCTCGAAGTCGAATCCGTGCAGCTCGTCGGCGACCTGGATCACGCCGCCCGCGTTCACCACGTAGTCCGGCGCGTAGAGGATGCCGCGGTCGGCGAGATCCTTCTCGACACCGGGGTGCGAGAGCTGGTTGTTGGCCGCCCCGCACACCACCTTCGCGGTCAGTACGGGCACGGAGTCGTCGTTCAGCGCGCCGCCCAGCGCGCACGGCGCGTAGATGTCCAGCCCCTCGGCGCGGATCAGCGCGTCGGTGTCGGCGGCCACGGTGACCTCGGGGTGGCGGTCGGTGATCCGGAGCACGGACTCGTCCCGTACGTCCGTGATCACGACGGACGCGCCGTCCTGGAGCAGATGCTCGACCAGATGGTGCCCGACCTTGCCGACGCCGGCGATACCGACCTTGCGGCCACGCAGCGACGGGTCGCCCCACAGGTGCTGGGCGCTCGCGCGCATCCCCTGGAAGACACCGAACGCGGTCAGTACGGAGGAGTCGCCGGCGCCGCCGTTCTCGGGCGAGCGGCCGGTCGTCCAGCGGCACTCGCGGGCCACGACGTCCATGTCCGCGACATACGTGCCGACGTCGCAGGCCGTGACGTACCGGCCACCGAGGGAGGCCACGAACCGGCCGTACGCCAGCAGCAGCTCGGTCCTCTGACCGGCTTCGATCTGCTCGGAATCACCGATGATCACGGCCTTGCCGCCGCCGTGGTCGAGACCGGCCATGGCGTTCTTGTACGACATTCCCCGCGACAGGTTCAGCGCGTCGGCGACCGCCTCCTGCTCGGAGGCGTACGGGTAGAAACGAGTGCCGCCCAGGGCGGGGCCCAGGGCGGTGGAGTGCAGTGCGATGACTGCCTTGAGCCCGCTGGCGCGGTCCTGGCAGAGCACGACCTGCTCGTGGCCACCCTGTTCGGAGTGGAACAGGGTGTTCAGTACATCGACGGTTGCGACAGGGGCTCCGGTCACATCGGTCACGGTGGTGACTCCCAAGTACGAAGCGGTGAGTAGCCCCTCCTGGGGGTGGGGAGGGACTGTTTGCGCATGAGGGTAAGTCCTACCGTGACGTAGATCCGACGCAGTGCCCAGGATCACCCTCCCGGGCGGTACGGGCATGGGACGATTCGCCCCATGCCAGCGGTGTCTTCACTCCTCGTCCCTTACGCCTCCTACCTGCGCGTGTACGAGCCGCTGGCGGCCTTCCCGGAGCCGGAGAGGAGCCACTGGGCGCGCTACGCCGCCCGGGACCGCAAGCCGACCGCACAGGACGAACTCCGGCGCTCCCTGGCCGACTTGCTGCCCACACCGCCCGTCCCGGTGCCCGTGCACGAGAGCGCCGACGCGTTCGTGACGGAGGTGGACGGTGTGGTGTGCGTCTGCCCGTGGCGCACCCGGCTGCGCGGCTGGCTGGCCCTGGAGTCGCTGGACGGCACCCTGCCGAAGCCGCTGCTCGACGCCGTACTGCCGTCGGTCGTACGCGAACAGGCGGCCGCGGACTTCGAACAGTGGCGCGAGCGCAATCCGGACGCCCGGCCGTGGATCAGGACGGCGGTCTGGCAGGTGCCGGTGCGCTGGTTCACGCTCTTCGCCGACGACGAGCGGGAGTACCGGGCGTACGAGGAGGAGGGCCCCACGGCGCCCGCCCTGCGCTACCGGACCCCGATGGTGCAGGCGCGGCGGCGGCTGGCCCGCGCGCTGAAGGCGCTGCGTGAGTCGGTCGACGAGGGTCCGCTGATCGAGGGCCTCATAGACGTAGGACGGTGGCTGGAGGAGTTCCATCCCCGCTCGCTGGTCGAGCTCGACTACGGCGGGCTGGTGCACGCCCTCACCGGACCGCAGCTCGCCGACGACCGCTCGGCGGCGGACGTGGCGGCCGGGATCGCCGCGCTGCGGGCCGGCGACGGCGAGGCGGCGGGCGAGGCGTACGAACGGCTGGCGGAGCGCTGGCGGGCGGTCAGGGACCGCCAGTTCGCCAACTGAGGGCGGAGCCGGCGGAGCGCGTGGACGGGGGCGTGGGGTCCGATGTCCCGCACCGGGGGACTTAGGCCCCGATCCGGGTTCTTTGCCTCAAGCGTGACGGACCGCACTAACGGGGCTCTTGCGCCCATCACCCACCCTCGTGTCAAAATAGGACAAGGAGTCCGGGGAGGGCTCCTTCCGTCCAAGTAAGGGCGGAATGCTCTGCATTGCGCTCTATGGGGGGTCTCGTGACTCCTGATTGCTCCTGTGACTGATCGTCACTGTGGCGTGACTGTCCGCTATGGCATGGTCCATCGGCTTCCGTCGTTGATGAACACCTGAGAGGGCAATTCCATCGGTTTGGCCGACGAGGCTGGACAGATGGTGTAGTTGTAGTGCCGAGGACAAGCCGTTCGTCCTATAACCGACTCGGCCCGCGTCCGCCATTTCGGGCAACGCGGGTCAAGGTGCAGAATTTAGAGGAAAGAACCGAGATGGTTCGGTTCTCCCGAGGAGGCCGCTCATGACCGCTCGCACCCCTGATGCCGAGCCGCTGCTGACCCCGGCTGAGGTTGCCACGATGTTCCGCGTGGACCCGAAGACGGTCACACGCTGGGCAAAGGCCGGCAAGCTCACGTCCATCCGCACGCTCGGTGGGCATCGCCGGTATCGCGAGGCAGAGGTCCGCGCACTGCTTGCGGGTATTCCGCAGCAGCGCAGCGAGGCCTGAAAAGCCCCGCCAGGGCACAGCTGACAACCAACCAACCCCAACCGGGCGCCCGGGTCCCCAATCCGGTCGTCCACCCGCATAGCTCCACATTGATCCACACAGCTTCACAACGCACCACACGACGGGCATCTGCCCCAACAGGGCCCACGCTCCCGCGATGCGGGGCAAGTCACTTTGATCGCGCTGGACTCCGCCGGGTCCAGCGCGATCTTTTTTG
>NZ_JARJHW010000014.1:0-71647 GCF_040560175.1 Streptomyces panacea | reverse complement strand
CGCCACCGACGAGAACTCGCCGGGCCGGGGCGCTGGTACAGGCCAAGCCCCCCGCCCCAGGTGGGGGGCGTAATCGCACCGTACAGATTCGGTGGAGATTCCCTCCAAGCGCACTTACCCTACGGTCAGAAGCCCGCCCCCCAGCCTCTCTCCGGGACCCTCCTCCCGCCTCTGACCTGGAGCGATACAGCAAGGCACCACTTCCGTCCGCTCCCTGCCGCCGGACAGCTCACTGGGATACCGTCACGGCGCCGTACGGAGCGCCACAAGGAGCAGGTCATTGCGCGAGTTCACTGTCCGACCCATGGCGTCTGCGCCCCATGTGGGTGGGCTCGCGGACGTCGTATTCGATCATGCGATCACCGATCCCGGCCGGGTCGCGCTCGGCCGCAAGGGCGCCGACGGCGTGTGGCGGAACGTGAGTTCGGCCGAGTTCCGCGACGAGGTACTCGCCCTGGCGAAGGGGTTGCTGGCGCACGGCATCCGGTTCGGCGACCGGGTCGCGATCATGTCCCGCACCCGGTACGAGTGGACGGTCTTCGACTTCGCGCTCTGGTCGGTCGGCGCCCAGTCCGTACCGGTCTACCCGACGTCCTCCGCCGAGCAGGTCTTCTGGATGCTGTACGACGCCGAGGTGACGGCCTGCGTGGTCGAGCACGAGGACCACGCGATGACCGTCGGCTCGGTGATCGACCGGCTCCCCCGCCTCAAGCGGCTGTGGCAGCTGGACACCGGAGCCGTCGCCGAACTGACCGGCGCGGGCGCCGAGATCGACGAGGACGTGGTGCACCGGCACCGGCGAGCGGTGACACCCGACTCGACCGCCACGGTCATCTACACCTCGGGCACCACCGGCCGCCCCAAGGGCTGTGTGATCACGCACGCGAACTTCATGTTCGAGACGGACACGATGATCGCCCGCTGGGAGCCCGTCTTCCACTCCAAGCGCGGCGACGAGGCATCGACGCTGCTCTTCCTGCCGCTGGCGCACGTCTTCGGGCGGATGGTCGAGATCGCCGCGATCCGGGGGCGGGTGAAGCTCGGCCACCAGCCGGTGATGCGGGCCGGTGAGCTGCTGCCGGATCTGGCCGCGTTCCGGCCGAGCTTCATCCTGGCGGTGCCGTACATCTTCGAGAAGATCTTCCACGCCGCGCGCCGCAAGGCGGAGCGTGAGGGGAGGACGGGGCCCTTCGACAAGGCCGTGGACGTGGCGGTGAGGCACGCGGAGGCGATGGAGCACCGGGCGTTCGGGCTCGGCCCCGGCCCGTCGACGGGGCTGCGGATCCAGCACCAGTTCTTCGAGAAGGCCGTGTACTCGAAGGTGCGCGACGCCATGGGCGGCCGGGTGCGACACGCGATGTCGGGCGGTTCGGGGATGGACCGGCGGCTCGGCCTGTTCTTCGAGGGCGCCGGTGTCACGGTCTTCGAGGGGTACGGCCTGACGGAGTCGAGCGCGGCGGCGACGGCGAACCCGCCGGAGCGCGTGCGGTACGGGACGGTGGGCCGGCCCGTTCCCGGCACCACCGTGCGCATCGCGAAGGACGGCGAGGTGTGGCTGCACGGCCCGCATGTCTTCGGGGGCTATCTCAACGATCCGAAGGCCACCGACGCCGTGCTGCGCGACGGCTGGCTCGCCACCGGCGACCTCGGCGCGCTCGACGAGGACGGCTATCTGACCATCACCGGGCGGAAGAAGGAGATCCTGGTGACGTCGGGCGGCAAGAGCGTGTCGCCGACAGGACTTGAGGAGCGCGTACGGGCCCATCCGCTGGTCGCCCAGTGCATCGTGGTCGGCAACGACCGGCCCTACATCGCCGCGCTGGTGACCGTGGACCAGGAGGCGGTCGAGCACTGGCTGGCGATACGGAACAAAGGACGGCTGCGCCCGGCGGACCTGGTGCGCGACCCGGATCTGGAGCTGGAGGTCCGGCGCGCGGTGGTGGCGGCCAACACGGCGGTGTCGCAGGCCGAGTCGATCCGTACCTTCCGGATCCTGGCGCATCCCTTCAGCGAGGAGCACGGTCTGCTGACACCGTCGCTGAAACTCAAGCGCAAGGCGATCGAGACGGCGTACGCGGTCGAGGTGAACGCGCTCTACCGCTGAGCGGGAGTACGCGGGAGCGGGAATGCGGGAGGGCCCGTGTTCGTTGTCCCCCTGAGAACCAACCGACGACGTAAGGATCGACCGCACGTGAGTATGGTCCCCTCCCTCACCCTCAACAACGGCGTCGAAATGCCCCAACTGGGGTTCGGTGTCTGGCAGGTCCCCGACGACGAAGCGACGCGGGCGGTGAGTACGGCCCTGGAGGCCGGCTACCGCAGCATCGACACGGCCGAGATCTACCGGAACGAAGAGGGCACGGGCAAGGCGATCGGCGCCTCCGGGATCGCCCGCGAAGAACTCTTCGTCACCACCAAGCTGTGGAACTCCAAGAAGGAGACCTGGACACGCGACAGCGTCCTGCGCGCGTTCGACGCGTCCCTGTCGAGGCTCGCTCTCGACCATGTCGACCTGTATCTGATCCACTGGCCGCGCGCCATGCGGGACGACTACCTCACCATCTGGCGCGCGTTCGAGGAGATCGCCGAGAGCGGCCGGGCCAGGGCCGTCGGTGTGTCCAACTTCCAGCCGCCGCAACTGCGGCGGCTGTTGGACGAGACGTCGGTCGTGCCCGCGGTCAACCAGGTGGAGCTGCACCCGCAGTTCCAGCAGGCCGAGGTGCGCGCCGTCGACGCCGAGCACGGCATCGTGACGGAGGCCTGGTCGCCGCTGGGCTCCGGCAAGGGGCTGCTGGAGGTCCCGACGGTGCTGGCGATCGCCCGGAAGCACGACAGGACGGCCGCGCAGATCGTGCTGCGCTGGCACCTCCAGCTCGGCCATGTGGCGATCCCGAAGTCCGTGACACCGTCGCGGATCAAGGAGAACTTCGACTCGTTCGGCTTCGAGCTGGACACCGAGGACCTGGCGGCACTGGCCGCCCTGGACTCCGGCACGCGGCTGGGCGGGGACCCGGACACGTTCGACATCTGAGCCGCGGGTGTCCCTACCCGCCGGACGGGCTTCGGTCCGTCCGGCGGGTGAGGGCGGCGGGGCCGTCGAGCTCGCGGCCGAGCGGCGACAGTCCCGTGAGCGGGCGGACCATGCCCAGCGGCACCGCGCAGTGGTTGCGGCCGAAGCCCACACCGAGGGCCATCACCACGGTCCCGGCGGTCACCAGCGCGGCCGATCCGGGTGTGCCGCGCCGTACGACGGCGGCCGGGACCGCGAAGACGATCAGCCCGCCGAAGACGATCCGCGCAGGTGCGGGTGTCGTGGACAGGGCCCCGGGTCCGGCCCGTCCGGCCCGTCGGGTTCGTGCTCGAACTGTCGCGGCGGCCGGGATTCCCGTCACTCGGGACGGCAGCCGAAGGCCGTCCGGGGTTATCCCCCGGTCACCAACTCCGCTTTCCCCACGCGGTGTTCCTGTGGGCTGATGCCCCGTACCCGTTTGAACGCCGCGCTCAGCGCGAACGAGCCGCCGTAGCCGACCTCCCGGGCGATCGATTCGACCGTCGCGTCCGTCTCCCGCAGCCGGTCGGCGGCCAACGACAGCCGCCAGTCGGCGAGATACGCCATCGGCGACTCCCCCACCAGGGCGGTGAAGCGCCGGGCGAGCGCGGCGCGGGAGACCCCGCACTTCGCCGCGAGAGACGCGACGGTCCAGGGGTGGGCCGGTTCGTTCTGGAGCAGCCGCAGCGCCCGGCCCACCACGGGGTCGCCCATCGCCCGGTACCAGCGGGGCGCCGCCGCGTCGGGGCGGGAGAACCAGGTGCGCAGCGCGGCGATCAGCAGCAGGTCCAGCACCCGGTCGAGGACGACGCTCTGGCCGGGGTCGTCCCGTGAGATCTCCTCGTCCAGGACCGGCAGGAGCGGACAGTTCCACGCGTCGGCGGGCAGGTGGACCACGTCGGGCAGCGCGTCGAGCAGCCGCCGGCTGACCTCGCCCGCCATCTGGTAGGTACCGACGAGCATCGTCGACGACCCGTCGAGGGCGTTGCCCCAGGTCCGCACGCCCAGCCGCATGGACTGCGCGAGCGGTTCGCCGTGCAGGGTGTGGCAGGTGCCGCCGGGGCCGATGAGGGCGTGCGGCGTGCTGCCGGGGGCGTCGGTGACGGTGTACGCCTCCGGGCCACGCACGATCGCGATGTCGCCGGGGCGCAGCGGGACGGGCGCCCGGTTCGCGTGGACGATCCAGGCCTCGCCGCGGGTGACGCACATCAGGCAGAGCGGGGCGTGGTCCTCGATCCGTACGGACCACGGCGGTTCCATCACCATCCGCAGCAGGAAGGCCCCGCGGGCACGGGGTCCGTCGAGAAGTCCGGCGAGAACGTCCATACCGGCCAGGTTAGGGCCTGTCCTCGGGCCGTCGCCGGGCCGTCCTCGGGCCGTCGCCGCCTCAGCCGGCGGCGTGCGAGGGCGCGATCTCCTCGACCCGTACGGCCAGATCGAAGTCACGGTCGGTGATGCCGCCCACGTCGTGCGAATTCACCGCCACGTCGACGGTGTTGTAACCGAGGGTGAGATCGGAGTGGTGGTTCAGCTCCTGCTGGATCGCCGCGACGTGCACGACCATCGCCGTCGCGGCGAAGTGGTCGGCGAGCCGGTAGCTCCGGGTGAGTCTCCCGTCTTCCACGGACCACTCGGGCAGCGCCGCCAGCCGGTCCTCGATCTCCTGCGGTGTCAGCGATTCCTGCGCCATGGCTCACTCCTCACGAGGTCCGCCGGGGACCCTCGCCAGTTCGGGGGACGCGGTGTCGAGCGGCACCGTGTAGGAGCGTACGAGCCCGAGCTGCACGGACTGCCGGGGCAGTACGGCGTCGAGCATCCAATCCGCCGCGACCCGCACCCGGTTCCCCGGCATGGCCGCCAGGTGGTAGCCGCGGGTGACGGCCCCGGCGAGGGCGCCGGAGAGCGGTACCCCGAGGGGGTTGGCCGCGGCCTTGACCCCGCCGAGGTCGACGAGGAAGCCGAGGTCGTGGTGGGCGTACGTCTGCCGCTCCCCGTACCCGAGGGACGCGGCCACGTTGCGGCCGGCCACCTTGCCCTGGCGGGCCGCGTGCTGCGCGGTCATGGGGGTGTACCGGCCGGGCCTGGTCAGGTCGGGTACGGCGGCCGCGTCCCCGCACGCGAAGACCTCGGGGTGGCCGGGCACGCCGAGCTGCGGGTCGACGAGCAGCCTGCCGCGTTCGACGGGCAGTCCGACCTCGGCGACCAGGGGGTCGGGCCGTACGCCCACGCACCAGACGAGGGTCCGGGTCTCGACGAAGTCCCCGTCGTCGAGCTGGACGCCCTTGGGGGTGGCCTCCAGGACCGAGGTGCCGGTACGGACGTCGACGCCGCGTCCGCGGAGCACTCGGGCGGCGGTGCGGGAGAGTCTGGGGTCCAGCTCGGGCAGGACCCTGGGCGCGATGTCCAGGAGCAGCCAGCGGGGGGTCAGTCTCCTTTCCCAGCCGGGCTGTCCGCGGATCAGGGCGTCGGTGAACAGCTTGCCCTGGGCGGCGACCTCGGTGCCGGTGTAGCCCGCGCCGACCACCACGAAGGTGGTGCGCGTGGCGCTCTCGGCGGGGTCTGCGGCGGCGGCGAGTTCGATCTGGCGGGTGACGTGGTCGCGCAGGTACAGGGCTTCGGGCAGGCCCCGGAAGCCGTGCGCGTACTCGGCGACGCCGGGGATCGGCAGGAGCTTGTTGACGCTGCCGACGGCGAGGACGAGCCGGTCGTACGTCAGCTCGCCCCGCTCGCCCTCGGGGCCGGTGTACCGCACGAGCCGGTTGTCCAGATCGATGTGCCGCGCCTCGCCGAGTACGAGGCGTACGCGGGGCAGCGAGCCGGGGAGGGGGACGGTCACCCGGCGCGGTTCCAGGATTCCGGCGGCCACCTGGGGCAGGAGCGGCAGGTAGAGGAAGTAGTCGGTGGGGTTGAGCAGGACGACTTCGGCCTCGTCCCGTACGCGCCGGGAGAGCGTACGGGCGGCCTCGAAGCCGGCGAATCCGGCTCCGACGACGACTGTGCGGGAACGGCTCACGTTCGACTCCGGACTGTGCGTATCGGGTCGTACGGACTGCTGCCCCCTCCCTCATTATCCTCCCGTCCGCCGGTACTGCGACATGATCTCGGCGGGCGTCAGCGCCCGGTCGAAGAACATCAGGTCGTCCATGCGGCAGTCGCAGGGATTGCCCTCCTGGGTGTTCTGCGGATAGCTGCCGCCGATCTTGATGCCGCGCGGATCGGTGGGCGACGCGGCGTCGGGTTCGGGTGGTCCTTCCACCGCCCACGGGTCGCCGGGCACGACGTACCGGCCGGGCAGCGGGCGGCCGTCGTGGTACAGCGCCATCGTGCCGGTGTCGAAGTCGAACGTCGCGGCGAGGGACACCCAGGTGTCGGGCGGCAGGATCCGCCGCCAGTCGGCGTCGGCGGCGAACGTCTGTGAACTCCCGCCGTCCAGGCGGCGGCCGAGCGCGACGACCTTCATCTCCCCGTCGACCGTGATGAGTTCGAGCAGGGCGCGTACGTCGTGGCCCTGCGAGGTGCCCGAGAGGATCCCGGCGAGGCCGATCGCGTTGTAACGGTCGTCCGGGTCGGGGGTGTTGGAGTTGGGCGCGGGATTGTCGGCGGTCATCCGGAACCAGCCCATGACGGTGGCCTGTCGTGCTCCGTTGAAGGCCCCGAGGGTCGGCACCCCCTGCGGGCCGTACACGCCGGCCTTCCAGTCGTCGGTGCTCGCGGTCGCGGGCGAGACCTGGCGCGTACGCAGGACACGGCCGTGCCGCTCGTCGTCCCTGACCCGTGCCCGGTCGCCGCCGTTGACCAGGTCGAGCGTGGTGCCCGAGCGGCCCCGGTCCCGCTCGCGGGCCGGGTCGCCGGGGACGGGGTGTTCGAAGTCGTACGCGGCGACGGGGCGCGGCGGATGCGCGGGCCCGCCCGGACTCGATGTGCCGTCCGCCGGGGCGAAGGCCGTGACCAGCAGCATCGTGGCCAGAGCGAGGGTCGGGGCGATCCGTCGCCTGGGAGTGTCAGCGCGCATCGGTCACCTTCCAGATCGTGCCGTTGGCCTTCGCGAGGACGTACAGCTCACCCGCGCGGTCCGTGCCGAACCGCAGATCGACCCGCTTGTCGCCGGCCAGCGCCGCCATCGAGGTCGTGGCACCCGCCGCGTCCAGGACCTTGAACTGGTGGACCTCGGCGAGCGGCCCGCCGCGGCGCATGTCCGCCACGTCGGAGTAGAAGATCCGGCCCCCGACGCCTTCGCCGTAGACGTACTTGCCCCGCAACTCGGGGATCCCCGCGCCCCGGTAGACGAAGCCGCCGATCAGCGCGTTGCCGCTGTCGGCGCACGGTGTGGCCGGCGGCGGGACGTGGTCGAAGGCCGCGACCGGATACGTGTAGCCGTACTGCTCGTCGTTGTCCGGGAGTTGGTAGACGCCACAGGTCGGGTTGCCCTCCTTGCGGAACTCGAAGGGGCCCTCGCGGTCGCTCCAGCCCAGGTTGTCCCCGGCCCTGACGTCGTACACGGACTCGATGCGGTGCTCCCCGATGTTCCCGACGAACATCTGGCCGCTGCCGCCGGAGTCCCAGCTGAACCGGTGGGGGTCGCGGAAGCCGTACGCGTAGATCTCGCCGAGCACGTACTGCCGCTGGACGAAGGGGTTGGACGGCGGGATGCCGTACTTGCCGCCGGGGCCGTTGCGACCGTTCGGGTCGATGCGCAGGATCTTGCCCTGCGGTACGTACAGATCCTGCGGCACCGAACTGCGCCAGCCCGCTCCGCCGTCCCCGGCCGCGATGTAGAGCAGACCGTAGTCCTCGTCCCCGGGGCGGGAGTTGGGGTTGAAGTTGATCTCCTGGATGTCGTGGATGGTGCTCTGGAAGCCGAGCCGCATCACCTCACGGCGCGAGCCGGTGAAGGTGGCGGCGGCCGGGTCGTCGGCCGTCCACTCCGTGACCACGCTGTGGACGACCGTGACCCCGCCCGACGGCAGGTCCGGGCGTTTGGAGAGCGCGCCCCTGGCCTCGGTGTGGACGGTGTAGAGCTTGCCGTTGTCGGCGAACTCCGGGTGGAACGCGACGAATCCGAAGCCGCTGCCGAGCCCCTGGTGGGACCAGAAGTCGGGGCCGAAGGCCGCGCCGACGTCCAGGTATTCGGTGGGCGTGCCCGCGCTGTCCAGCAGGTGCAGCTTGCCGTTGAGGTCGGGGACGTACAACCGGCCCGATCCGTCGGGGACTTCACCGACGAAGTTGATCCGGGCCCAGCGCTTCAGCCGGTCGTCGGTCGGTGGCGGTACCGGTGCCGACTTGGGGAGCGTCGAGAACTCGTCAAGAACCAGGCCAATTTCGGAGAGTGTCGGATCGGGCAGCGGATCGGCGATCGGCCCGTCCTCACGCGCGGCGGCCGGCGGCACGAACAGCGCCATCAGCAACACCCCCGCCGCGATGGCCAGTCGGCTTCTCCCTGTTGTTCCGGGCTTGGGCATCCCGCTCACCTCATCGGCTCGGACGTACGGCTCGGGCATTCGGCCCCCGGCCGCGTAGAAAGCGCTTCCAGCGAAGTATCCGCGCCAAGTTGCAAACGAGGAAGAGGCGCGGCAAGGGGCTCGGAGCGAGCAAAGTGGCGCGCACACCGATTTCGGGCACAACAGCCCCATGAGACGGTCAAGTCGGTAGGGGTGCGTGGGGAGTCGGCCTCCAATGGCGGTACTGTGCGCGCGCGCCGTCATCCTGGACGGCGCGGTCAACGCGGAGGATTCAGTGACTGTATTCAACAGATCGTGGCGACGCCCCGGGGCGCTCGTGACGGTCGCGGCGGCGAGCGCGCTCGGTGTCGGTCTCTTCGTCGCCCCGGCGGTGGCGCACACCCCGGCCTGGGCCGTGACCTGCTCGGAGGTGAGCGTCGATCTCGTCAACTACACCGCCGGCAAAGAGAACACGGTGACCCTGACGGTCGACGGCAAGGACCTGCTGCCCACCGAGAAGTTCGGTGGCGAGTTCCACAAGAAGATCGAACTGCCCAAGCACACGAAGGAACTGTCCCTCCACCTCGTGGTGGTGGACGGTTCGGGCAACGACGGTTCGCTCGACGACACCAAGACCGCGCCGGTCTGTGAGGGCACCGAGCCGGAGCCGGAGCCGACGCCGTCCACGACGCCGCCGACGGACGAGCCCGAGCCCACGCCGACCGAGGCGAAGCCCGAGCCGAGCAAGACGAGCGCCGCGGCCGAGGTTCCCTCGTCGCAGCCCAGCCCCGCCGGTGACGACCTCGCCGAGACGGGTTCCTCCAGCACCACGCCGCTGATCGCGGGCGCCGCCGCCGTCATACTCGTGGCCGGTGCGGGCATCACGTGGGCCGCGCGCAAGCGCCGCGCCGTGGGGCACTGACCCACCGCGCGACCATCGCTGACAACTGCCGTCAGACGGCGGGCACAACCGC
Source organism: Streptomyces panacea (assembly GCF_040560175.1). Lineage (NCBI taxonomy): Bacteria > Bacillati > Actinomycetota > Actinomycetes > Kitasatosporales > Streptomycetaceae > Streptomyces > Streptomyces panacea. Next base: position 62,186 of record NZ_JARJHW010000014.1, on the reverse strand, counting down.
CGACGGACGCAGAACCGCCGTCGGCCGACGGGCACCTGAGTGCCCGCCGGCCGGCGGCGGTGCCGTTTCCCGGGGCGCGCGAGCCGTCGCGGCGCGGGGGACGACCCCGTCAGGGCTTGGCGGACTTGGCGACGCCCGGCAGCCGCTCCAGCAGCCCCCGCAGGTCGTCCGCGTGCTCCTCCTCCTGCGCGAGCAGATCCTCGAAGACCCGGCGCGTGGTGGGGTCGCCGTTGCCCAGCCACTGCGCGATCTCCGTGTAGGACGCGATGGCCACCCGCTCGGCCACCAGGTCCTCCTTGATCATCTCGATCAGGTCCATGCTCGCGTCGTACTCCGCGTGCGAGCGCTTGGTCAGGGTGTCCGGATTGAAGTCGGGCTCGCCGCCGAGCTGCACGATCCGCTCGGCCAGCTTGTCCGCGTGCTCCTGTTCCTCGCCCGCGTGTTCCAGGAATTCCGCGGCGACCGGCTCCGCGTACAGCCCCGTCGCCGTGTAGTAATGCCGCTTGTAGCGCAGGACGCAGACGATCTCGGTGGCCAGCGCCTCGTTCAGAACCTGGATGACACGCCCGACATCCGCCCCGTAGGCGTCCGTCACGGGACCCTTCTCGATCTCCTTGCGCGCGCGGTCGCGAATCGTCTCGATGTCGGTGAGGAATTCGGCCATGACCGTTTACATCCTTTCTTTCCGGCTGCTGTCGGCGCTGTCGCCGCTGTTGTGCCGACGGGCCCTCAGAATTCGCCGGGCCTGGATTTTCCGGTCTCCCCGCGGGCTCCTGTCGAGATACGACTCCGCCGCGCGAATCGCCTCATGGGCGGTGCGGTGCCCCATCAGCACGCACAGGGTGTAGGCGACGTCGTCCAGCCGTCGCCGGCGCACCGAGTTGTGCGGCTCGCGCAGGACCAGCCGCTCCCAGGTCCGGTAGCGGCGCAGCAGCTGGGCGAGCCCGGCCTTGTCCGGCAGAAGCATGCTCTTCTCCCGATTCCCGAAGTCGGCCCGGCTGACCGGGCAACGGAAAAACACAGAGTTGTCCGGCCCGCCCCACACTGCGCTGCTCACCCGCTGTCCGCAAACGGACACTTTCCGTGGTCGGGTGCCATCTCCGTCAGCGCACCATCGCCGTTCCGGTGAGGAGCTTCACGGCCGCGGCGATCGAATCGGCGTCGATCCCGGCGGCGCGCAGCTGCTCCTCGGGGGTCGCGGACCCCGGCATGTTCCGTACGCCGAGCCGTACCAGCCGGGGCGCGGGGCGGCCGTCGGAGAAGACCTCGGCGACGGCGTCACCCAGGCCGCCCTGCGGGTGGTGGTCCTCCACCGTGATCAGACAGCCGGTGTCGGCGGCGGCGGCCTGGAGGGTGACCTCGTCGGCAGGCTTGACCGAGTACATGTCGATGACCCGCACCGTGATGCCGTCGGCGGCCAGCAGGTCTGCCGCCACGAGGCACTCGTGGACGGTGATCCCGGAGCCGACGAGCGTCATCCGGTCGTCGATGGAGTGCCGCAGCACCTTGCTCCCGCCGACCGGGAACTGCTCGTCGGGGCCGTAGATGACCAGCGTCTTCCCGCGCAGCGTGCGCAGATAGCTGACGCCCTCCAGTTCGGCCATCGCGGCGACGAGCCGGGTCGTCTGATTCGCGTCGCACGGCTGGAGCACCGTACTGCCGTGCAGGGAACGGAACATGGCGAGGTCTTCGAGGCCCATCTGGGAGGGCCCGTCCTGGCCGATGGAGACGCCGGAGTGCGAGCCGACGACACTGATTGAGGCCCGGCCGACCGTGGCCATCCGCAGGAAGTCGTGGGCCCGGGTCAGGAAGGCCGCGAAGGTGGAGGCGTACGGGATCTGCCCGCAGGCCTGCATACCGACGGCGGCGGCCACCAGCTGCTGCTCGGCGATGTACAGCTCGAAGTACCGCTCGGGGTGTTCCCTGGAGAAGAACTCGGTACGGGTCGAGTCGCCGACCTCGCCGTCGAGCGCCACGATGTCGCCGCGCGCGGAGCCGAGCGCGGTCAGGGCCTGCCCGTACGCGTCACGGGTGGCGATCTCGTCGCCCACGTCGAAGCGCGGCAGGTTCAGATGGCCGACCTCGGGCCGGGCGTCGGTGAGCGCCGCCGTGGGCTTGCGCACCTCGACCCGCATGGACCGCCGGCCGCCCAGCTCCTCGATGGCGCCCGCCGCGTCAGGGAGAGGCTTGCCGTGCATGCCCTCGCGGTCCTCGACAGAGGCGACTCCCCGGCCCTTCATGGTGGCGGCGATGATCGCCGTCGGCTCCCCCAGGGTGGAGCGCGCCTCGTTGCAGGCCGCTTCGATCGCCTCGATGTCATGGCCGTCGATCTCGATGGTGTGCCAGCCGAAGGCGTGCAGTCTGCGGGCGTACGCGCCGAGATCGTGGCCGTGGCGGGTGGGTCCGCGCTGACCGAGCCGGTTCACGTCGACGATCATCGTCAGCGAGTCGAGATGCTGGTACCCGGCGTGCTCGGCGGCTTCCCAGATCGATCCCTCGGCCATCTCGCTGTCGCCGCAGAGCACCCATACCCGGTACGGGGCCTTGCCGAGCCGCTGCCCGGCGAGCGCCATCCCGACACCCACCGGCAGGCCCTGCCCGAGCGAGCCGGTCGCCACGTCCACCCAGGGGAGCCGGGGCGTGGGGTGGCCTTCGAGCCGGCTGCCTTCCCGGCGGTAGGTGCGGAACTCCGACTCGTCGATGGCCCCGGCCGCGAGGTACATGGAGTACAGCAGCGGCGAGGCGTGGCCCTTGGAGAAGATCAGCCGGTCGTTCCCCGGGTGGTCGGGCTGGTCGAAGTCGTACGTGAGGTGGTTGGACAGCAGCACCGCGGCGATGTCGGCGGCGGACATCGACGAGGTGGGGTGTCCGGAGCCCGCCAGGTCGGCGACACGGACCGAGTCGACCCTGAGCTGCTGCGCCAGTTCTGTCAGTAGTTCGGTACGCATGTCACTCCTCAACCTCACGGGACACCTCACAGAGACGACCGGGCGCGGCAGCCGGGCCACGCCGGTTCCACCCCCTATCCACCAGATTGCCCCACCTGAGGGGAGCCCGCAGAACGCGGCGGCCGAAGCGGGCGCCGTCCGGACTCCGAGCGGGTGCCCGCCACGCCCGGCTACCGTCCACGTATGACATCTCGTACGCTGGCGACCGGGGTCGGGCCGCTGCTCAGGGGCTGGCGTGAGCAACGCCGGATCAGCCAGCTGGAGCTGGCTCTGCGCGCCGGCTCGTCCGCCCGTCACATCAGCTTCGTCGAGACGGGCCGGTCCCGGCCGAGCGAGGCCATGGTCCTGCGGCTCTCGGAGCACCTGGACGTACCCGTGCGGGAGCGCAACGCCCTGCTGCTGGCGGCCGGGTACGCGCCCCGCTTCACCGAGACCGCGCTGGACGACCCGTCGATGGCGGTGGTGCGGGAGGCGCTGGAGCGGCTGCTGCGCGGGTACGAGCCGTATCCGGCGCTCGTCGTCGACGGGACGTACACGCTGGTGGCGGCCAATCGTGGCCTCGCCCTGATCATGGAGGGCGTGCCCGAGCACCTGCTGGTGCCGCCGGTGAACGCGATGCGCGTCATCCTGCATCCGGAGGGGGCCGCGCGTCGGATCCGCAATTTCCGGCAGTGGCGCGGGCACCTCCTGGACCAGATGGAGCGGCAGATCGCGCTCGACCGCTCCGACGCGCTGCGGGCGGTGTACGAGGAGGTCGCCGCATACCCGCCGCCGGAAGGGGTCGACGACGGTCCGGACGACGCCGAGGACGCCGACGACGCGGCGGCCTTCGCGCTGGGGAACTTCGCCCTGCCGCTGCGGATCGAGCACGGGGGCCAGGTGCTGACGTTCCTGTCGTCCATCGCGACGTTCAACACACCGATGGACGTGACGGTCGCCGAGCTGGCGATCGAGACGTTCCTCCCCGCCGATCCGGCGACGGCGAAGTACCTCATGTCGGCGCTGGGCTGAGGGCGGGACCGGTCCACCGGGCGGACCCCGGCGGACCGGTCCGGATGCGCCTTACGGCTTGTCGTGCCCGTCCCGGCGGGGCTCGGACGTGCGGGCCGGGGCGGGGGCGGCGGTGGGCGCGGGTGCGGGCGCGGTGGAGGTGGTGGTGGTCGGGGCCTTGGTCTCGTGCTCGCTGCTGCGCGCCGCCTCGGCGCGAAGCAGGGCGTTGAGTACGGCGAAGGGGTCGATGGGCATGGCTCTGTCCTCGCGGTGCGATGGGGGTTGACCGGCCGGTGGGGTCGACGGGCACGCGGACGTGCCGGACCTCTCAGCAGCGCAGCACCACACGGCGGACGGCCGGCGGGGCGGCCGGAGCGTTCCCCGACGGGGCGACGGCTCCTCCGTACGGAGGGTGGGACGCCCGTCCGCGCGTCCCTGCACCCGGGCCCGCCGCCCCGCGTCCGGCCCCGGCCGGCGCGAGCTGCGCGGCCAGCGCCGTGGTGTCGTGGTGCCCCTCCCCCGCGGGCTCGGGCACCGTCGACACGGCCGGGCGGGGTTCCGCGCCGCGCACGGCCGGCGCGCAGGGGTCGAGCGACATCCCCAGGAGGGCGCACAGCACCAGCAGCACGACACACATGGCGGGACGGCCCGCCGTGGCGGGCCGGGCACCGCGCGGTTCCAGGGCGCTGTTCACTCCGCACGACCTCCTGATCGTGCATCCTGTGCCCCCGCCCGCCGCCGTGCCCGCCGGGAGGCCGAGAACCGCTCTCCCGAGGGACACGGGTTACGCCGACCCGTGGAGGGTGGCGTCGCCCGGCGCCGTACCGGTCACCGTGTGGTCGACCGGTCACCGCGTGGACGTCACGCGCCCTCGGGGCTCGGCTCCGTCTCCTCCCGAGGCACCGTGCCACCCGCCGGTGTCCGGTCCGGCTGTCGGCTTGTACGGCCGGGCCGGCCTGTACGGCCGAGGGGGATCTGCGGCCCCAGGCCGTCGTACAGCCAGCGCTTCAGCACCGCGTGGACCTGCTCCGCGCCCACCAGATCGCCGTCGCCGGGCACCGGCGCGGGCAGGGTCAGCGGCGACAGCAGGAAGGCGTTCGACTGCTCCCCGCCGAGTCCTCCGTGGGAGCCGATCTGCTCCTCGAAGGCGTGCACGCGGCCCGTCGCCGGGTCGTACATCGAGTTGACCATGATGTCCGCGACATGCGGGAAGGTGTCGGTGCGCCGGACCGCGTCGGCGGCGCCCGGCCCCATCGTGGCCAGCAGCCCCGTGTCGTCCAGCTTGGCGACGGGGATCTCCGCCCCGGCGGGGCCGAGCACCACGGAGCCGTTCGCCTCGCTCCGTACGAGGAGGAAGCCGATGCCGGGATGGTTGGCGAGGGTCCGCAGCAGCGCGGGGTGACGTTCGTCGATCTGCTCGCGGCTCATCCGCTCCGGGACGTCCGGGAAGGAGATCAGCCCCAGATTCCCCGAGGCGAGCACGATCGGGTCGGAGCCACGCGCCGAGCGCTTCTCGTCACCCTCCTCACCCTCGTCGCCCTCCACGGGGCGGTGGAGGGCCGTCCGTACGGCGTCACGCGCCGCGTCGCGCGCCTCGGCACCGCTTTTCGTACGCACCGCGCGGCGCGGCACGGGCAGCCCGCAGCCGGCCCGGACGAGGTCCCGGAGCGGCAGCCCGTACGCGCCCAGGAAGGTCTCACCGGGGCTCTGGCCGTGGTCCGAGAGGAGCACGAGGCGGTACGAGCGCGGCGCGTGGTCGGCGACCTTGGCCAGCAGCGCGATCGAGCGGTCCAGCCGCTCCAGGACCCGCGTGGCGTCGCGGCTGTGCGGTCCCGAGTGGTGGGCCACCTCGTCGTACGCGACGAGGTCGGCGTAGACGGCGGCGCGCCCGGCCAGCATGTCCCCTATCACCGCCGCGACCACGACGTCCCGTTCGACGACGGTCGCGAAGGCCCGGATGAACGGGTAGAGCCCGCCCCGGCCCACCCTGGGCCGGTCGCCGCGGATACGTGCGTGTGTCGACTGGCCGACCTCGCGGCCGACCTCGGCGACGAAGGAGACGGCCGTACGAACGGCGTTGGCCGGGTCGGTGAAGTACGCGAAGTAGCCGGCCCGGGAGCGGGTGGCCCTGCCGCGCCGCGCGGCCATCGACAGGACGAGCGCGAGCTGGTCGGCGCCGCCGCTGAAGAGGTTGCCGCGGCTGGCGCCGTCGAGGGTGAGGAGCCCGCCGTCACGGGTGTGTTCGACGGCCCTGCGCTGGAGTTCGGCGGCGCTGGCGGGCCGGTTGCTGACCATGATCCGCCCGCTCTCCTTCTCGTACCAGCGGAAGGCGGGAACGTCGTGGTTGCTGCCGTGCAGGATGCCGAGCTGGCTGGCGCCGGTCTGGCTGGACCAGTCGGTGCGCCAGGGGGTGAGCCGGTGCGTGGGGCGCTCGCCGAGCCAGCCCGCGACGGTGGGCATGTGGCCGTCGGCGACCGCGTCGAGCAGCACCTGGTGCCCGACGCCGTCGAGTTGGAGGAAGAGGGTGCCGGGCGATGCCGTGTAGCCGCGACGGGCGCTGGCCTCGCCGCTGCGGCGCCGGCGGCGTTCGGCGAGGCGCGAGAGCCTGCGCCGGTAGGCGTTGTCGTCGCGGACGGCGAGCGCGGTGGAGGTCGCCGACGCGACGGCGGACATGACGGCGGCGACCACGACGGCGTTCTCGGCGTTGGCCGCGCCGCCGCCGTCGGGGGTGAGTTTGAGCGCGACCAGCAGCAGCGAGCCGTTGAGGAAGAAGACCAGCAGACCGAGGACCAGGGCGGGCACGAGCAGCAGGGCGCGGACCAGAAAGGGCCAGACGAGCGCGCTGAGCAGACCGAAGGCCCCCGCTCCCCAGGCGGCGGTGATCGCGGTCCTGGTGAGGCTGTCGTCGGCGCCCTGGAGCTGGAAGTCGGGCAGGATGCCGGCGAGCGCCAGCATGGTCAGCGTGGACACCGCCCAGACGACGACCACCCGCACCAGGGCCCTGCCGGCGGTCCGCCATCGACCCTTGAACACCGCGTCTTCACCTCACGTCCAGGGCCCGCGCACCTCCACGGGCTCGATGCACAGCCTGACACAGCGCGCGGCGGGGCCGGTCTCCTCGAAAGGCTGACGCGTGACGAGGCGGGCGCGAAGGGGCGGGCTGGAAGGGACGTGCTGGAAGGGACGCGGCGGGACGGCCTCAGCAGCCGTCGTAGCCCGCGGTCGGCATGGAGAGCCTGCGATGGACCCTGGCCTTCGACGTCGCGTCGTACGAAGGTTCGTCCATCCCCACGGTCTCCAGGGGGATGCCACGGCGCTCGCACTCGGCGGAGAAGGCGGGGACCGACGCGAACGCCCGGTCGAGCACCCGTTCGCTGGGGACGACGAAGGCGTCGATCTCGCCGGCCTCGACATCGACCCAGAGGCCGCAGTGGTCGGAGCGCATCCCGTAGAGGAGGAGTTGTCGCGTGACGACGTATCCCTTGTCGGCGGCCCAGCGCGCGCACATCGCCTGCTGGCCGCGGATGTCGACCAGGAACGGCTCGCGGTCGAGTTCTTCGAGCGGGGTGAGGCTGGCTATGGCCGCCACTCGTAATTCGCCCATGTTTCTGGCCCCCCGCTTCGCTTCACCCGACCGCTCCCCCGAAGCCGCCCCCTGTCCCCCGGTGTTCGACGACCCTACTCCGATCGGGCCCTCATAAGGAGGCGCGTATCGGGCACAGGCAGGCGCACGGATGTGCCAGAGGCGCACGCCCTCAGGCGTGCGGGGCACGGGCCGGCCACCGGCCGCCGTACGCTGAGAGCTGGATACGGACGGAGCTGAGGTCCCGCTTTGGGAAATGTCATCACCTGGTGGGGTCACGCCACCTGCACGGTCGAGGACTCCGGTGTCCGGGTGCTGACCGATCCGCTCTTCGCCCGCCGCCTGGCGCACCTGCGCCGCCGGCGCGGTGATGTGCCGCCGCCGGAGGCCGCGGTCGCGGACGCCGTCCTGGTCTCGCATCTGCACTCCGACCATCTGCATCTGCCGTCGCTGGCGAAGCTCGCGCCGGGCACCCGGCTGATCGTGCCGCGCGGCGCGAGGCGGGCGGTGCCCGGACTGCGGCGGCTCGACGCCGTCGGACGGACGGGCGGTCTGCGGATCACCGAGGTCGACGCGGGTGACGAGGTGGAGATCGGGCCGCTGTGGGTACGGGCCGTGCCCGCGTGCCACGACGGGCGGCGGCTGCCGGTGGGACCGCAGCGCTCCCCCGCGCTCGGCTATGTGATCACCGGTGAGCGCCGGACGTACTTCGCGGGCGACACCGGGCTCTTCGACGAGATGGCGGATGTCGTGGGCCCGGTCGATGTGGCGCTGCTGCCGGTGGGGGGCTGGGGGCCGCATCTGGGCCACGGTCATCTGAACGCCGACCGCGCGGCCGAGGCGCTGGCCAGGCTGGCCCCCGGCGCCGCCGTGCCGGTGCACTACGGCACGTTCTGGCCGATCGGAATGGACGGGATCAGACCGCACGAATTCCATTCGCCCGGCGACGAGTTCGTCCGCCAGGCGGCCCGGCGCGCGCCCGAGGTCGCCGTGCACCGGCTGCGGCACGGCGAGAGTGTGCGGCCGGGGGCCGCGCTGTGATCGACCAGCTCATGAGCCAGCTGCCGTCGGAGTCCGCGCAGCAGGCCGTCACCTATCCGTCGCTGTTCCTGCTGGTGGCGCTGGGCGCGCTGGTGCCGGTGGTGCCGACGGGCGCCGTGGTGAGTTCGGCGGCCGTGGTCGCCTTCCATCAGACGGCGCCGCTCGCGCTGCTCTACATATTCGTGGTGGCGTCGTTCGCGGCGTTCCTCGGCGACATCACGCTCTACTGGCTGGGCCGGCGCGGGGTCAACTCGAAGAACGGCTCGCGCTGGCTGGCGGCGCTGGAGCGGCGGGTCTCCGACGACACGCTCGAACAGACGCAGCGCAAGCTGCGGGAGCACGGCGTGACGGTACTGGTGCTGTCGCGGCTGGTGCCCGCGGGACGGATCCCGGTGATGCTGGCGTGCCTGCTCACCCGGTGGCCGACGCCGCGGTTCGTCAAGGGGGCGCTTCCGGCCTGCCTGGCGTGGGCGGCGACGTACCAGCTGATCGGGATCCTCGGCGGTTCGCTCTTCGACGAGCCGTGGGAGGGCGTGGTCGCGGCGGTGGCGCTGACGGTGCTGATCAGCGGTGGCCCCGCCGTCTGGCGCGGGCTGCGGCGGCGCGGCAAGGGCGCGGACGGGTCCGCGCGGCCGGACGGGAAGGGCACGCCGGACGGGCCGGCCGCCTCGGACGCGCCGACCGAGTCAGACGGTCAGCAGGCGTGAGGATCCGACGGGCAGGTCCCACAGTTGGCCGCGTGGTCTCCCGGTCCGCTCCCAGGCGGCCCTGACCCGCTCCAGCGGCTCCAGCACGGGTTCGGCCGACAGCACGAACGTCGCCCAGTGCATGGGCGCCATGTTCCGCGCGCCGACGTCCTGGCACGCCTGTACGGCCTCCTCCGGGTCCGCGTGGACGTCACTGAGCCACCAGCGCGGTTCGTACGCACCGATGGGCAGCAGCGCGAGGTCGATGCCCGGGTGGCGGCGCCCGATCTCCGCGAACCAGTGCCCGTAGCCGGTGTCCCCGGCGAAGTAGACACGCTGCCCGGTGGTCCCGTCGCTCAGCACCCAACCGCCCCACAGGGAGCGGCAGGTGTCGGTGAGGGTGCGCTTCGACCAGTGGTGGGCGGGGACGAAATCGAACCGTACGGTGCCGGTGCCGCCGCCGGCCGGCAGTTCGACGGCCTCCCACCAGTCCAGCTCGGTGACATGGGTGAAGCGGCGGCGCCGGCACCAGCGGGCGAGACCGGCGGGCACGAACATCGGGGTGTTCCTCGGCAGCCGTCGCAGCGTGGGCGCGTCGAGATGGTCGTAGTGGTTGTGGCTGATGACGACCGCGTCGACGCGCGGCAGGTCCTCCCAGCGGACGCCGACGGGTGTGATCCGCGCGGGCGTGCCGAGGATCCGGCGCGACCACACCGGGTCGGTCAGGACGGTGAGCCCGCCGATACGGATCACCCAACTCGCGTGCCCCACCCAGGTGACGGCGACGGTGCCGGTGTCCGCGGCGGGCACCGGTCCCGGTTCGAAGGGCAGCAGCGGGACGGCGTCCAGCGCGCCGGGGCCCGGCCGCGCGGCGCCCTCGCGGGCGAGCCTCGCCATCGCGCGTACGCCGGGGAGCGGGGTGGTCAGCCGGTGGGCGAAGGAGCGGGGCCAGTGGCGGCGGACCTCGCCGGGCGGGCGGAGCGTGCCACCGGGCCCGGCGGGTCGGTCGGGCCTGTCGGGGCGTGCGGCCCCGGCGGGTGTCGTGCGGCGGGAGGGGGCGGGGGGCGTGCCGTGCCCGCGCCCGCGTCCTGTGAGGTCCGTCCCATCGGTCTGTTCCGTCATCGAAGCTCCGTTCAGCGCGGTGCGACGCGGTTCGTCGGGGCGGTGCTTCAGGGTCGTCGGGCGCTCGGTCGGTCGTCGGGCGGTCGGCGGTCGGCGGTCGGCGGTCTCAGCGCAGCTCTCCCAGAGCCGCCGTCAAAGCGCTGAGCCCTTCGGCGACATGCGGCAGTTCCAGCGGCTCCACTGCGGTGAGGGACTCCGTCCGCCGCTCCGGGGTTGACCCGAGCAGCGGTCCGGTGTCGAGCCGCACCCGCAGCGCGCCCAGTTCGTCCCCGAACCGGTGCCCGCCGGGCACCGGCACGCCCAGCCGTTCGCCCAGGAACTCTTCGAGTTCCATGGAGTCGCCGACCCCCCGCGCGCCGAGTCCGCGGCGCAACGGCCCGAGGTCCGCGTAGAGATGACGGCCCGCCTGCGGCGGCCTGGCCAGCGCCCCGGCGGTGAGGACGACGTGGTGCACGGCGGCGGCCACGCGCGCGTGCAGCGCCGCCGCCGCGGCGGCCCTCGCCGTCACACCCGCCGGCTCGTCCAGCGCGTGGGCGGCAGCGGCGGCGACCGGCCCGACGACGAGCGCGCCCAGCGCGGTGAGGTGGTCCACCGTCCTGGCCCGGCGGGCGGCGCCGGCGGGCGTGGCGGGGAAGCGGGCGACGGCGGCCGGCCACGACGCCGGGGTGAGCGCGCCCGCCAGGTCGCAGAAGACGGTCACGTCGTCGGGCCACATCTCGGCGGGGCTGAGCGGCACCGTCTCGTGCGGACGGTGCAGGGTGTCGCGCCAGGTCTCGTCGCTGATGATGTGCAGGCCCTCGCCGACGGCGGCCTCGCACGCCTCCCTGAGAAGTTCGGGCGGGGCGACGGTGCCGGTGGGGTCGTCGGCGATCGAGAGCAGCAGCAGCCGTGGGGTGCCTCCCTCGGCCCGTACCCGGCGCACCGTCTCGAGGAGGGCGTACAGATCGGGTACGCCGCCGCACTCCGCCGGGGTCGGCACCGCGAAGACCGGGCGGCCCAGGAGTCTGGCCTGCGGTGCCCAGGACGCCGGGTGCGGGCGGGGCATCAGGACGTCTCCGCCGTACGCGGCGAGCAGGGCGAGGAGCAGCGGCTGCGCGCCGGCCGCCGCGGCGACCTCCTGGGGATGCGCGGGCAGACCGCGCCTCGACCAGTAGCCGCAGGCCGCCTCCCTCAGGACCGGTCCGCCGCCGGGCGGCTCGGGCGAGGTCCGCCCGGCGGCGTCGGCGAGTACCGCGACGAGCTCGGGCAGGGCGGGCAGGCCCGAGTCCGGGGCCAGGGGCCCGAACCGTACGGGACCGCGTCCTTCGTGCACCGCCCCCGCCGTCTCCGTGGACCTCATGCGCGCCACCTCCGGACCGGGGCCGACAGGGCTACGCCTCGCGGCCCAGCATCGCCAGCAGACGGGTCTGGGTGTCGGCGTCCGGTGGGGGATCCAGCGGGGTGTCGAACAGACCGCTCTGCGACAGGCTCACCGCGTACGGCTCGACCTCCTCCAGCGCGAAGTCGACCAGCGGCAGGGGCAGCCGCTCGTTCACGCCGATCCCGCGCGACAGGTCCCAGGTGTGGACGACGGCGTCGAGCACCATCTGCGAGCAGTAGGCGTCGGCCGAGGTCGTGCCGTACGAGAGCTGTACCGGGCGGTCCAGCGCGCCCCGCTCGGCGAACGCGGCGCGCGCGCCCGCCGCCGCGCGGTCCCAGGCGGCGACCGGGTCGTCGCCGAGGACGTCGCCGGCGAAGGCGTCGCCGACCTCGGTCATGGTCCGGCCCTCGCCCACCAGCGGGGGCACCCAGAGCTGCTCGGCCGTCAGGTGGTTCACCAGGTCGCGTACGGACCACGCGGTGCACGGCGTCGACGCGCCCCACTGGTCCGCGCCGACGGCGTGCACCCGGTCGGTGAAGAGGTCGAGCGCCTCACCGTGGCGGTCCAGCAGTGGATTGTCCATGTCCCCCACTCTCCCCGGCCGCCCGGCCGCCCGCGAGTCCGGCCGGTCGCAGCCCGGTTCCGGCCGCTGCTTGGGGCCACGACGTTCGGGGTACCCGCGTTCCATGTCTGACATCTACGCGGGCCGTACCCCGGCCGGTCCCGGTACCCGGTCCAGAATCGCCACGCTGCTCACCGGCTGGGACCAGCAGGTCTTCCGGTCGGCGGCGGACCGGCACTGGCCGGGCGCCGGACCCGTGCTGCCCCGGCTCAGCCGCTCCGCCAACCACGGCCTGCTCTGGTTCGGCGCCGCCGCCGGTATCGCTCTCGTCGGGCGCGGGCAGCGCTCACGGCGCGCCGCCCTGCGCGGGGTGGCCTCGCTGGCCGTGGCCTCGGCCGCGATCAACACCGTCGGCAAGCGGTCCGTGCGGCGCCGGCGGCCCGTCCTGGACGCCGTACCGGTGATCAGGCAGCTGAAGCGGCAGCCGATCACCACCTCGTTCCCGTCCGGGCACGCGGCGTCGGCCGCCGCCTTCGCCACGGGGGTCGCCCTGGAGTCGAAGGGCTGGGGCGCGGTGGTGGCGCCGCTCGCGTTCTCCGTCGCGGCGTCCCGCGTCTACACGGGCGTGCACTACCCGAGCGACGTGCTGGTGGGCGCCGCGCTGGGGGTGGGGGCGGCGTTCGCGGTACGTGGCATCGTGCCGACCCGCTCCCAGCTGCCCTCGCCGGGCCGTCCGCACGCGCAGGCGCCGGCCTCGCCGGACGGCGAGGGCATGGTGATCGTGGTCAATCGCGCGTCGGGCTCGTCGGACTCAGCGGGCGTGCTGCACGACTCGCTGCCGCTCGCGGAGTTCGTGGAGTGCGATCCCGAGGAGGTGAACACGGAGCTGGAGAAGGCAGCGGAGCGGTGCGCCGCGCTCGGCATCGTCGGCGGTGACGGCACGGTCAACCGGGCCGCGGTGGTCGCCGCCCGGCACCGGCTGCCGCTGGCGGTGTTCCCCGGCGGCACGCTGAACCACTTCGCGTACGACCTCGGGATCGAGGACTTCCAGGACACGTGCCGCGCGATCGCGGCGGGCGACGCCGTGCGTGTCGACCTCGGGCGGTTCACCGGGCCCGACGGGGTGAGCGGCCACTTCCTCAACACCTTCAGCCTGGGCGTCTATCCGGAGCTGGTGCGTGTACGGGAGCACTGGTCGCCGCGGATCGGCGGCTGGCCCGCCGGGGTCGTGGCGGCGGTGAAGGTGCTGCGTGGCCAGCATCAGTTGGAGGCGGAGTTCGAGGGCCGGCGAAGGTCGCTGTGGATGCTGTTCGCCGGGAACGGCATCTACCAGCGCTTCGGGTTCACCCCCGGCCACCGGCTCGACCTCGCGGACGGTCTGCTGGACGTGCGGGTCGTGCACGGCGGGAGCTTCCCGAGCCTGCGGCTGCTCGCGGCGGCGGCGGCCGGGCCGCTGAGCCGGTCGCCGGTGCACGCGGCGGAGCGGATGCGGCGCGTACGGATCACGGGGATCGCGCCCGGTACGCCGCTGGCCTTCGACGGCGAAGTGGCTGAGTCCCCGGTCGAGTTGACGATCGACAAGGGGAACGAGGCGCTGACGGTCTATCGCCCGCGCGCGTTCCAGTGACCACCGCGCGTTCCAGTGACCGGCGTGCGTTCCAGTGACCACCGCGCGCATCGGTGACCGCCAGGCGTGTCGGTGACCGCGGCGCGCGTCGGTGACCCCCGCGCATATCGGTGGCGGGGACGGCGGTCCGGAGCCGAGGATCATGGACATGGAATCAGCGCCCACCCCCTCCCGCCCCTTCCTCGAAACGTCGCGACTGCGGTTGCGTGACTGCGTCGAGGCCGACCTCGGCCGGCTCCTCGCGCTGGACAACGACCCCGGCGTGAAGCGCTTCATCGACGGGGGCCTGCCCGCCGCGCCCGAGACGTTCCGGGCCGAGGCCCTGCCCCGGCTGCTCGGGCGCGGCTTCTGGGCGGCCGAGGAGCGGTCCACCGGCGAATGGCTGGGCTGGTTCGAGCTGAGGCCGCTGAACGACGCCGGCTGGGAGGTGGTGGAGCTGGGCTACCGGCTGCACCGGGCCGTGTGGGGTCGGGGGTACGCCACGGAAGGTGCTCGCGCGCTCGTGCGCAAGGCTTTCACCGAGCTGGGCACCGAGCGGGTCACGGCGAACACGATGACGGTCAACGTGGGTTCCCGGCGGGTCATGGAGAAGGCCGGGCTGCGCTTCGTCCGTACGTACTTCGAGGAGTGGCCGGAGACCGTCGAGGGCTCGGAGCAGGGGGATGTGGAGTACGCGCTCACGCGTAAGGAGTGGCGGCCCACGACTCCCGAGTGACCGAGTGACCCACGCCGCTCACATCGCGAGACGCGGGTCTCATATTCCGACATCGCGGCGTACCGTGACGGGACCACTTCACCCGAGGGAGTCCGGATCATGCCGAGAAAGACCGCCGTCTACACCCACGGCCATCACGAGTCGGTCCTGCGCTCGCACCGCTGGCGCACGGCGGCGAACTCCGCGGCGTATCTGCTCCCCGAACTCCGTTCCGGACTGGACGTACTGGACGTGGGCTGCGGTCCGGGCACCATCACGGCCGACCTGGCCGCGCTGGTGGCGCCCGGCACGGTGACCGCCGTGGACGCGGCGGCGGACGTCCTGGAACGGGCCGAGGAAGCGGTCGCGGCGCGCGGCCTGGACAACGTCCGTTTCGCGGTCGCCGACGTGCACGCGCTGGACTTCCCGGACGACTCCTTCGACGTCGTCCACGCCCACCAGGTGCTCCAGCACGTCGGGGACCCCGTACAGGCGCTGCGCGAGATGCGCCGGGTGTGCAGGCCCGGCGGCACCGTCGCGGCACGCGACAGCGACTACGGCGCGTTCACCTGGTACCCGTCGTCGCCGGAGCTGGACGGCTGGCGGGAGCTGTACCGCCGGGTCGCCCGAGCGAACGGCGGCGAACCCGACGCGGGCCGCAGGCTCCGCGCCTGGGCCCGGAGCGCGGGCTTCAGCGGCGTCATGTCCACGGCGGGGACGTGGTGCTTCGCGACGCCGGAGGAACGCGCCTGGTGGAGCGGCCTGTGGGCGGAGCGGACGACCGCGTCGGTCTACGCGGAACTGGCGGTACGCGGTGGCCACGCGGACGAGGAGCGGCTCACCGGGATCGCGGCGGCCTGGCGCGCGTGGGGCGCCGACCCCGACGCGTGGTTCATGGTCCCGCACGGTGAAGTCCTGTGCCGGGTCTGAGGGTTGGCCGGTCGGTTCCGCGAGGTTCATGGTCGCGGGGAACGGTGCTTCGATACCCTCACCGGTATGGAAATCCTGGGAACCACGCTGCGCATCTGCGTCGACGACCTGGAGACCTCGGTCGCGTTCTACGAACGGCTGACCGGTAGCCCCGCGCTCCGTTTCGAGCGCGGCGGGGTCTCCGTCGCCGCCGTCAGTTGCTTCCTGTTGATGAGCGGTCCCGCGGAGGAGATCGAGGTGCTGCGCAAGGTCACCGCCACGATCGCCGTCAAGGACGTCGACGAGGCGTACGCCGCGCTCACCGGCGTCGGCGCCCAGGTCCTCGCGGGCCCGGTCCGCACACCGGCCGGCCGCAACCTGATCGCCGTGCACCCGGACGGTTCGGTCTTCGAGTACGTGGACCGCAACCCGGTCCAGAGCGGCTGACCCGGCGGAGCGCCGGTCCGTCGACCTCCGACGGACCGGCCCCCGGCCAGGCCCTGTTCAGTCCCCCGGCCGCATCCGGTAGTCGTACGCCTCCGGCAGCGGATCGTCCGTCAGGGACGCCCATACCTCGTTGAGCGTCTCCGCGCCCTCCCGCAGGTCCGCCACCTCGAAGCCCGCGTCGAACAGCGCGCGTGCCGCCGCCTTCTCGCCCTCGGCGAGCAGCAGTTGGGCCTCCACCAGCCGGAACGCGCCGCGCTGCCGGATCTCCTCCGGGAGCCGGTCCCAGACCTGGCGCGCGTCGCGCGCGCGGTCGACGGCGAGCAGCGCGGCAATCGCCTCGCGCGCCAGCGCCGCCGTGGCCGCCGCCCAGGACTCGCCGTCGTCCTCCCGCTCCCGGCAGAGGTCGTCGAACGCCTCCGCGTACTGGTCGGCCGCCCGCTCCGGGTTGCCGCCCTCCCGGTCGGCGACGGCCAGGCAGCGCAGCAACGGCCAGCGGGACGAGGCCAGTTGGAGCCCACGTTCCCAACTCCGCACCGCCTGGGCCAGATCGCCCGCGTGCCACTGCGTGACTCCGAGGTGATACTCCGTCAGCGGCTCGGCGGGCGCGGTCTCCAGCATGTCGCGCCAGTGCGGGGCGACGAGCGTCGGCCCCGGCGGCTCGGCCTTGCGCGCCTTCGGGAACGTGCCCTGGGTGAACAGCTCGACCCACGGCTCCTGTTGGCCACCGAGCATGGACTCGTCGAACGGCGTACCGGGCAGCTGGTATCCGCCCCTCATCGTGCCGCGCATGACTTCGAGGGCGCCCCAGCCCGAGCCGGTGGCGAGCCGTTCGCCGGGCTCGGTGTCCGCGTGCGGCAGCCACGCCTCGTACGCGGCATCGACGTCCGCGCGGGGCAGGGCGCGCTCCAGCCGGTCGCCGACCTCGGCGCGGGCCGCGCCCCAGTCGGCGCCGTGGACGGTGGCGGGGTCGGCTTCGAGCGGACCGTACGACTCCAGCCAGCTGAAGTCCTCGTGGCCGTCGAGCTTGACGTGTTCGAGCTGTGTACGGGCGAGCCCGGCCTGGATCTCGGCGTAACCGGGGGTGCCCGGTTCGGTGAGCCACTGCTGCCAGCGCCGGCCGCCGCGCCCGGCACCCCAGAGGAAGAGTTTGCGTCCGCGCAGGAGGTCCGTGGACGTCTGGACCAGCCCGTGGCCGTCCGCGTCGAGTGAGGTGATCCACTTCCGGGCGTCCGGCGGGACCTCGTAGAAGTAGTCCGCGGGGTGTTCGCCGCGCAGCGGGTACGTACGGTCGACGCCGCCGTACTCGGGCACCGGGACCCGGCGCAGGCTCCGTTCGTACCCGAAGTGCCACGCCTCCTCGGCGGGTGCGAGGACACGGGTGCGCTCGTCCTCGGGGACGGCGATGTTGGACCACCAGTAGACGGGCGCGGGCCCCTGGTGCGGATTGCGTATCCGGACGCCGACGTGCAGGAAGTCGGAGTCGTCGGGCAGCCAGAGGTCGACCTGGAACGGCAGGCCGCGCAGCGGCTCCCACTCCCAGAGCCGGACCATCTCGCCACCGTCGGGCGCCGGGACCAGCGCGGCGTGCAGGGGCGCGCAGGAGAGTGTGGTGTGGCCGGTGGCGCCGATGTTCCACTCGATGCCGCCGGAGAACCAGGCGCCGTTGAGCGCGAAGTCGGCGGGCTGGAACACCGGGTTGCTGTACAGCAGTTCGCGCCCGGTGGGCTTGTGACGCAGGGAGTGGATCCGGCCGCCGAGGCCCGGCAGGACGGTGGCCCGGAGCCGGTCGTTCTCGATGACGATCGTGTCGAGTTCGGTGGGCCGGCGGTCGCGTCCGTAGCCGTCGAGGACGCGGACCGGCAGCAGGGTGCGCAGGGGCTCGTACCCGATCTGCCGCGCCATGTCGCGGGGCAGGTCCCGCTTGGCGCGTTCGTCGATGGAGTGCGTCTCGTCGAGCGGCCGGAGCGCCGGCAGGGGGTTCTCCGGCCCCAAGGGGGCGGCAGGCAGGGTCAGTACGGCACGTCGCACGCTCGTGGCCACAGGCAAACCTCGCTTCGCTCGCGGGGGCCGCCGGCGGCTCGGTTGGCCGGCGCGCACCCGATGACCATGGAACACGGTCGAGTGCGCGCCGAACAGAGCACCCAGGGGTCAGTCTTGCGTGAAGGCCGCCACAACGATGTCCGCGAGGAGCGCCCCGGCGGTGCCGTCCGGGTCGAGGTCGGGGTCGTAGATGGTCAGGTTGAGACCGACGCAGCGCTCCGAGCGCACCAGGACCCGCAGGAGCGTCTCCAGCTCGTCGGGGAGCAGTCCCCCGGCGTCCGGGGCATCGACGGCCGGCATCACCTCGGGGTCGAGCACGTCCGCGTCGAGATGCACCCAGAAGCCGTCGGTGGCGGGCGCCTCCAGCGTCCGGAGTACGGCGCCCGCGACGTCGGCGGCGCCCCGTTCGCGGAACTCGCCGACGGTGACGGCGGGGATGCCCAGCCGGGCCAGTTCCGCGCGGTCCTCGTCGTCGTCACGGATGCCGAAGATCCGTACGTCCTCGTCGCGGACGTACGGGCGCAGCCCCTCGATGTCGCTGAGGTCGCTCTGGCCGCGCCCGGTGGCGATGGCCAGTTCCTCGCCGCCCGCCGCGCCGACGGACGGGGAGTTCCCGGTGTGCCGGAAGTCGGCGGAGCCGTCGATCGCGGCGATGCCGTAGCGGCCGAGCCGCCGCAGTGCGAGCGAGGCGCCGAGCTGGATGGAGCAGTCGCCCCCGAGGACGAGCGGGAAGTCGCCGGCCCGCACATGGCGTTCGATCCGGTCGGCGAGCCGGGGGGTGTACGCGGCGATGGCGGCGGCGTTGAAGACGCCGTCGCCCTCCTTCCAGTCGCCCCGGTCGTAACGGGGCGGGACGACGACCCCGCCCTCGACAGCCCCGAGCCGCTGCACGACGCGCTGTTCACGCAGGGCGCCGGCGAGTTTGCAGCAGCCGGGCACGGTGCCGGGGGCCGGGGGCCGCAGGCCGAGGTTGGAGGGGGCGTCGATCACCACGATATTGCGCATGCGGTCCATCCTCGGCGTCGTACTCTCGTTCTTCAAACAGGATCTTCCGGAAGAAGGCGGCACACCCATGGCCACACAGCACACGTACCGGGTGATCGTGCGCGGGACCTTCTCGGAGCTGACGGACGAGGCGCGTACGGGGTTGCTCGACGAGGTCGACGAACACGGGCTGACCCAGATGCGGTTCACGCCCGAGGGATCGCTGACCTACGACCGGGTGCTCAAGCACTTCTCGTACCGCTTCGTGGTCGTGTCCGACGCGGCCGACGGCGAGGAGATGGCCGCGGTGGTCGCCGAGGACCGGGCGGAGGCCGCGCTGAAGGCGCTCGCCGGGGGTGTGGGTGTCGGCTTCGGGGAGCTGCGGTCGACCGTGACGGACATGGACACGATGAAGATCAACCGGAAGGGCCGCTGAGGCCCTCCCGGCGGGGTGCCGCCGTCGGGGTCCGCGGTGATTCGCGGATCGTGTCCGCGGTGATCGCCCGGCGTTCGCGGGCGCGACACGCCCCGTCGGCCGGAGGGCGGCCCTACGTCAGCGCCGGGACGTCCAGCGTAAGTGTCGCCGTGTCGGTGGACGCCTCCAGGACCGCCGGGACGCCCAGCGGCACCGTCAGGTTCGTCGGGCCGTGGCCGAAGCCCAGTTCCTCCACGATGGGGACGCCGAGCCCGCCGAGCCGGTCGAGCATCAGGGCGCGCACGGTCTCGTACGGGCCGCAGCCCGCCCAGGAGCCGAGCGCGACCCCGGCGATCCCGTCCAGGCGGCCGGAGCGCAGGAGTTGAGTGAGGATCCGGTCCAGCCGGTACGGCTCCTCCTCGATGTCCTCGATCAGCAGCAGCCCGCCCGCGGCGGAGGGGCGGGCGTGCGGGGTGCCGAGGTCGGCGGCCAGCAGGCTGACGCAGCCGCCGAAGGTGATGCCCCGGGCGCGGCCGGGGACCAGGACGCGTGCCGTGGCCGGGGCGATGGTCCGCACCGTGTCGGGTTCCAGGAGCGTCGCGCGCAGCGACTCCTGGGTGACGGGGTCCTTGAGGAATGTCGCGGCGGCGACCATGGGGCCGTGCAGGGTGGCGACGCCCGCGCGTACGGCGAACGCCTCGTGCAGCGCGGTGATGTCGCTGTAGCCGACGAAGACCTTGGGCGCCGCCGCGCGTACGGCGTCCCAGTCGAGCAGGTCGACCATGCGCTGGACGCCGTAGCCGCCGCGTGCGCACAGGACGGCGGAGACCGCCGGATCGCACCAGGCGTCCTGGAGGTCGCGGGCGCGTGCCTCGTCCGCCCCCGCGAGGTAGTCGAACTCCCGGTGCCTGTCCAGGACATGGGGTGCCACGACGGGGTCCAGGTCCCAGCCGCGCAGGATGTCCAGGCCCGCTTCGAGGCGGTCTGCGGGCAGTGGGCCGCTGGGGGCGACGACGGCGACCTTCGCGCCGGGCCGCAGCCGGGGCGGACGGACCAGCGGCGACAGAGGCCGCGGAAGGGGCGGAGGTGCCGGAGTCGGGCGGGTCACTTCTTCAGCTCCAGCAGCGGGACATCGGGGCGGCTGATCCCGAACGTCTGGGCGTACAGGGACAGTTCGGCCTCCAGCGCGCGGACCATCGTGTCCGCCCTGCGGAAGCCGTGTCCCTCGCCCTCGAAGGCGATGTACGCGTGCGGGATGCCGCGCCCGGCCAGTTGGTCGAGGAAGCGTTCGCACTGGACGGGCGGGCAGATCACGTCGTCCAGTCCCTGGAGCAGCAGGAACGGCGCGGTGATCTTGTCGACGTGGTTGATCGGAGAGCGTTCGCGGTAGCGGCCCGGTACCTCGGCGAAGGGGCCGACCAGCGACTCCAGATACCGCGACTCGAAGTCGTGCGTGCCGTCGGCGGCCCAGCTCGACAGGTCGAGGATCGGATAGATGACGGTGCCGCACGCGTAGACGTCGGTGCCGGTGAGCGACGCGGCGCTGGTCCAGCCGCCCGCGCTGCCGCCCCGGATGGCGAGCCGCGCGGCGTCGGCGGTGCCCTCGTCGGCGAGGGCGCGGGCGACGGCCGCGCAGTCCTCGACGTCGACAACTCCCCATTGTTCGCGCAGCCGTTCGCGGTACGCGCGTCCGTAGCCGGTGGAGCCGCCGTAGTTGACCTCGGCGACGCCGATGCCCCGCGAGGTGAAGTAGGCGATCTCCAGGTCGAGTACGAGCGGGGCGTGGCTGGTGGGTCCGCCGTGCGCCCACACGACGTACGGCGGCAGTTCGTCGCCGGGCGCGCTGTGGCCGGGGCTGTGCGGCGGGTAGATGTGGGCGTGGATCTCTCGGTCGTCCGGGCCGGTGAACACGCGGATCTGCGGCTCGGGGTAGTACACGGGGTCGACCGGGTCGTCGTGTGCCGCGCCGACGACCCGGGCCCGCCCGGTCGCCGTGTCCAGCTCCACGATCTCGTACGCGCTGCGCGGGCTCGCGCCGACGCCGATCACGCGGGTGCCCCGGACGGCGAGGGTGGCGGCCCATTCGGTCCAGGGCCCCGCCGCGTCGGCGAGTTGGCCGGTCTCGGGGTCGAGTATGCCGAGGGCGGTGGCGCCCTTTCCGTGGACGACGGCGACCATGCCGTCGGCCATCGGGCGGAACCACTGGAGGCCGATCTTCCACAGCGGTCCGCCGAACTCCTCGTCGACGGCGGGGCTCAGCCGGGTGGGACCGGAGAGACCGGCCGACGCGTCGAGCCGCAGCCGGTTCAGCTGCCACCAGTCGCCGGGGTCGGAGACGTACAGGAGGGAACCGTCGAACGCCCAGTCGGCCTGTACGACGGATTCGGTCCGGCCTCCGGCCACCGTGCGGACCCCCGCGAAGGTGCCGGCCGCCGTGACGTCGGCGAGCAGCAACTCCGTGCCGTCCCAGGGCATTCGGGGGTGGTCCCAGGCGATCCACGCGGCGTGCCTGCCGTCCGGCGACACGCGGGGTCCGGTGACGAAGCGGTGCCGGTCGTCGGAGAGTTCCGTCACGGCCGCGCGGTCGTCGGCGGCCGAACCGTCCAGTGGTACGGCGGCGACGACGCGGCGTACGTCGGTGGGTGACTCGCCGGTGAACTCCTCCAGGACGCACCAGACCTCGCCGCTGCCGAGGCGCAGCTGTGGGTCGGCCCAGCGCAGGGTGCCGGTCTGCCGGCCGTCCGGGGCGGGGGCCGGGGTGAGCGGGCGCGGCTGCCCGTCGCCGTCCGGCTCGTACGCGTACAGCCGCTGGTCGGGGAAGTGCGCGAAGACGACGAGGGGGGAGCCGTCGGCCCGTACCGCCCCGTCCCAGGGCCGGCCGCCGTACTCGATGACCCTGCTGCGGACGTTCCACGGGGCGGGCAGGACCGATTCCTCACGGCCGTCCGGCCGTCCGCGCACGAGCGCGCGCCGGCCGCCTTCCGCGGGACGCGGCTCCGTCCACCACACCTCGTCGCCGACGGCGGCGACATACTCCGGCCGCCCGTCGTGCGAGGCGGCCAGCGCGGCGTCGATCGGTGACGGCCATGAGCCGTATGGCGCGATCTGCGGCATGCCCAACTCCCCTACGCGGACTGGAGGTAGTGATCGAGGACGCGGACTCCGAAGTGCAGGGCGTCGACCGGGACCCGCTCGTCCACGCCGTGGAAGAGAGCCTGGTAGTCGAAGTCGGCGGGCAGCTTCAGCGGCGAGAAGCCGTAGCCGGTGATGCCCAGGCGGGAGAACTGCTTGGCGTCCGTGCCGCCCGACATGCAGTACGGCACGACGTGCCCGGCCGGGTCGAACCGCTCGATGGCCGCGCGGAGTTTGGCGTACGTCGGGGAGTCGACCGGCGCCTGGAGGGCCACCTCACGGTGGTGGAACTCCCAGTCGACGTCGGGACCGGTCAACTCGTCCAACGTGGCGCGGAATTCGTCCTCGCCGCCCGACAGGATGCGTCCGTCGACATAGGCGACGGCCTGACCGGGGATCACATTGACCTTGTAACCGGCTTCCAGGACCGTCGGGTTGGCGCTGTTGCGCACCGTCGCCGCGACCAGGTCCGCGGCGGGGCCGAGCTTGGCGAGCAGTTCGTCGGCGTCGAAGTGCTCGGCGTCGACATCGGCGTCGATGTCGTGGAGCACGGCGAGCTCCTT
The DNA here is from genome assembly GCF_040560175.1 of Streptomyces panacea. NCBI lineage: Bacteria > Bacillati > Actinomycetota > Actinomycetes > Kitasatosporales > Streptomycetaceae > Streptomyces > Streptomyces panacea. Next base: position 39,083 of record NZ_JARJHW010000014.1, on the reverse strand, counting down.
GAGCGCGGCGCGGACGGTCGGGGTGAGCCTGAGCGGCCATTCGTGGTCGCCGATGCGGGCGACGGCCGCGGCGAGCCTGCTGACCGCGTTGGCGCGGTTGACCTTGGAGCCGTGGCCCGCCCTGCCGTGCGCGGTGAGTTTGAGCCAGCCGGTGCCGCGCTCGCCCGCCCCGATGGGGTAGAGCGCCATGCCGGGCCCGGCGTGGAAGGTGAAGGCCCCGGACTCGCTGATGCCCTCCGTACAGCCCTCGAACAGCTCCGGGTGGTGGTCGGCGAGGAAGCCGGAGCCGTCGATCGCGCTGGCCTCCTCGTCGGCCGTGTACGCGAGGACGATGTCCCGGCGCGGCCGGACCCCGGACCGGGCCCAGGCGCGGACGACGGAAAGGACCATCGCGTCCATGTTCTTCATGTCGACGGCCCCGCGGCCCCACACGACGCCGTCCCTGACCTCGCCGGAGAAGGGATGCACGGACCAGTCGGCGGGCTCGGCCGGTACCACGTCCAGATGGCCGTGGACCAGGAGCGCGTCGGCCGTCGGGTCGGTGCCGGGAATGCGGGCGACCACGTTGGTCCGGCCGGGTGTCCGTTCGAGGAGGGTGGGCTCCAGTCCGGCCGCAGCCAGCCGCTCGGCGACGTACTCGGCGGCGGGGCGTTCGTTGCAGTCGCCGTTGCCGCGGTTGGTCGTGTCGATGCGGATCAGCTCCGAGGTGAACGACACCACCTCGTCCAGCGCCACCATGTCGATGGCCCGGGCTCGGTCGGTACTCGCGTCCGCGGGCGTCATGCCGGGGAACCCCGCCGGCGTCTCGCTGGGCGTCATGTCAGCCATATTGCTCCTCCACGGCGGCCGAGACGATCGTGGTGACCGCCTTGAACGTGCGAATGCCCTCATACATCGTCCCGCTCGTGTACGCGACACGGCGTTCCCCACTGCGCCCCACTCCGGGAACGACCGTGGCGGCCGCGGAGAGATGCTCGGCGTCGAACTCCAACTCGACGGTGAACGGGCCGCCGTCGACCGGTTCGTACCGTACGGCCAGTGCCGTCGCCGCCTTGGCCGCCGCCCGGATGTCGGCGGCGGTACGGGCGGGGGTGCGGCAGACCGCGGCGTACCGCGAGACATGGTCCTTCACCGCGACCTTGCGGGCGCCGGGCGCGTAGCCGTCGGCGTCCCGGCAGGTCAGGTCGTCGCCGGTGACGAGGACCACGGGGACGCCGTACTCGGCGACGACAGCGGCGTTGAGCAGTCCCTCGCTCGCTCGCGCGCCGTTGAGCCAGACGCCGGTGATGGAGTTGGCGAGATAGGTGTGCGCGAGGACGCCCTCGGTGCCCGCGCCCGTGTGGTAGCCGACGAAGGCGATCGCGTCGACGTCGCCGTGCTGGACGCCCTCGACCATGCTCAGCGGCTTGTGACGCCCGGTGAGCATCTGGGCTCGTTCGTCCAGCTCCTCAAGGAGCAGATTGCGCATGGTCCAGTGCGCCTCGTTGATCAACACCTCGTCGGCGCCGCCGTCCAGGAAACCGAGGACGGCGGCGTTCACATCCGAGGTGAACAGGGTGCGGCAGCGCTCCCACTGCGGCGTCCCCGGCAGGACGTCGGCCGGCCAGGTCACACCGGTGGCGCCCTCCATGTCGGCGCTGATGAGGATCTTCACCGGACTTGCCCTCTTCCCAGGTCGGGAGCGTTGAGACAACCGTCTCGCAGCAATTGTCGCAGCGGCGAGTGTAGACCGCCTCGGTGGCGTCGGCGTGGCCGCACCCGGGGCCGTTACCTGGGAAGGAAGGAGGGACGACGCCACTTGCCGGACAGTGCCTGGAGCCCGGTCGGCGACCGCCCGCCCTCACGCACGGCGGTCGCGTCGCCCTTCGAGCAGTCGGACGGCGGCGGTCGCGGCTCGCCGGGCCGCCGCCGGGGCGGTCTTGAAGCCCGCTCCCGACCAGCCGGCCGCCACCACGGTGTGCGGCAGGCCGGGGAGCGCGCCCAGCGCCGGCAGCCCGCCATCGACGAACAGGTCCGTGCCGCTCGATCCCGTGAGCAGGCCCGCCTCGGCGAGGAAGGGCAGCCGTGGGGCGAGCCCGTCCCGTATCCACCGCACCTGCTGGTCGTCGGGGATCGTCGCGGGGGCGGCGGGCGCGTTCCACGGGTCCACCAGCGGAAAGCCGGCCAGCAGGGCGTCGCCAACGTCCGGGCGGGCCCAGCCGCAGGGCCGCCCGGCTGCGCGCCGGCCTCTTCGCGCCCGAGGCCGACGCCGTCAAGGACCACCATCTGGCCAACTACCTCGCCGCGTTCGAGAAGAGCCTCGCCAACGCCGGTTGACGGCGGGGCGGTTCCGCCGGACGGCGTCGGGCCGGGACGCACGGCGGCAGTGCTTCGGGTACGGACCCCGTTGCCCGGGCCGGCGAAGTCCCCTCAGACGGCGGCCAGGACGAACCATCTGGCCGGCAGGTCGATCCGGGTGCCGTCGGCCAGATACTCCGTCTGAGGGAGCGTGGTGTCCCCGCTGTCGATGATCCGCAGGCCCGCCTCGCCCAGCAGCCTCGGCACCTCGTCGTCGGCGGCCCCGGCCGGCTTCAGGCCGTATTCGAAGACCCGCCGCAGCTTCGCGGGCGGCCCGCCGGGGGCTTCGGCGGCCCGCTGGAACAGCGTCTTCGAGCCGGAGGTCAGCTCCACGACGAACGCCCGGCCGTGCATCCCCAGCAGCGCGGCCACCGCTCCGGCGACGGCGGGCCGGTCCTGCGGTTCGCTCTGGTGGATGACGGCGCGCATATAGACGTGGGTGTCACCGATCCGCGCCGCCAGTGCCCGGACCGCTTCCTGGTCGACGAGACTGAGCTGTTCGAACTCGGCCACTTTCTCGGTGTCGGCGCGCCTGGCGTGCTCTATCGCCGCGTGCGAGAGGTCCACGCCGACCGCGCGGGGGAAGCGGGTGGCGAGATAGCGGGTCTGGGTGCCGTTGCCGCAGCCGAGGTCGACCACGGGCAGTGCCGGGTCGGCGTGCGGCAGGAGGATCTCGCAGTGCGGTACGGCGGTGAGGGAGGGGTCGGAGTCCCAGATCGCCTCGCCCGGCGCGTCGGAGGTGTCGCGCCAGTAGCTTTCCCACGAGTCCCGGTACCGCTCCGACACGCTCATCCGCGTCCTCCTCAATTCACGCCCACGAGGGACGAACTGACGACGCGTCAGTTCCGCGTCACGCGTGCACCCCTTCCCGCCAGAGCCTGTTCGAACCACACCGTCTTACCGTGCGCCGTACTGCTGCTCCCCCAACCGCGGGCCAGCCGGCTCACGACCCGCAGTCCCCGCCCGGCTTCGTCGTCGGCGGTCGCGCCCAGCAGGCTCGCCGGGGCCGGTTCGTCGTCGGTGACCTCGCAGAGCAGCGCGTCGTTACGGACCAGCCGCAGCCCGACGTGGTGGATGCGGGCGTGCCGTACGGCGTTGGTGACCAGTTCGCTGACCATCAGCTCCGCGTTCTCCACGGCCTGCGGCAGATTCCAGTCGTAGAGCTTGCCGCGCACCAGGCGCCGGGCCCGCGCGACCTCGCGCGGGTCGAGGGCGAGCTGCCACTCGGCGACGTCGTCCTCCGGGATGCCGTTCAGCCGGGCCATCAGCAGGGCCACGTCGTCCTTGCGTCCGCCGTGGGTGTTGAGCGCGCGGATGATGGTGTCGCAGGCGTGGTCCATGGAGGCAGCGGGATGCGCGGCCGACTCGCAGAGCGCCGCGAGGCCCGCGCCGATGTCCTGGCCGCGTACCTCGACCAGGCCATCCGTGCAGAGCACCAGCCGATCGCCGGGAGCGACCCGTACCGTCGCGGTCTCGAACGGCACTCCGCCGACACCGATCGGGGCGCCGGTCGGCAGATCGAGCAGTTCGCTGCGGCCGTCGGCGGCGCGGACCACGACGGGCGGGATATGTCCGGCGTTGGCGATCTGAAGCTCCGAGCGGATGGGGTCGTACACCGCGTAGAGGCAGGTCGCCAGATAGTTCTCACCCAGGCGCTGCGCCAAGTCGTCCAGATTGCGCAGGAGTTGGGCGGGCGGCATCTCCATGGTCGCCATCGTCTGCACGGCGGTACGCAACTGGCCCATCATCGCGGCCGAGTTGAGGCCGTGGCCCATGACGTCGCCCACGACGAGCGCGGTGCGCGAGCCGGGCAGTTTGACGGAGTCGAACCAGTCGCCGCCGATCCGGCCGAGGCGGGCGCCGGGCAGATAGCGGGTGGCGATGTCGCAGCCCGCCATGCGCGCGGCGACCTGCGGCAGCATGCTGTCCTGGAGGGTGTCGGCGACGTTCTCCTGATACGTGTACATCCGGGCGTTGTCGAGCACGAGACCGGCCCTGGCGGCCAGTTCGGCGCCGGTGGTGCGGTCCATGTCGTCGAAGGGCTCGCGCCCCTGACGCCGCATCAGCACCATGAAGCCGAGCACCACGTCGCGCGCCTTGAGCGGCACGAGCAGCATGGAGCGGTTGTTGATGAGCGGGCGCAGGTCGCGCTTCTCGAACTGCGCGGAGATCCGGTCACCGTCCTCCTCGCTGAGCCGCGGGATGAGGACGGGTTCGCCGGTGACCATGCACTGGAAGAACGGGGTGTGTTCGGGGAAGGCGATGGCCTCGCCGACCGGCACGGTGTCGTCCCAGCGGCCCGGTTCGTCGTTGTGCTCGACCCAGACCCGGTGCCAGATGGTGGTCACGTCGGGCCGGCCGGTGGGGAAGCCCTCGCCGGCCAGGACGGCGGCGCGCAGATGGGTGCCCGCGAAGTCGGTGAAGCGGGGCACGGCGGCGCTGGTGACCTCGCGGATGGTGCGTGCCAGGTCGAGGGAGGAACCGATCAGACCGCTGACCTCGTTCAGGAACTCCAGACGCTCGCGGACCGCCGCGTATTCGAGGTCGAGTTCGGGGGCGGGCGAGGGGGCGCCGTCCGGGTGGTGATCGGCATGGTGGTGTACGAGGTCGGAGCCCGGGCCTTCGGGCTCCTTCGTGCCGTACGCGCGGCCCGGTCGTCCGGGCGCCCGGCGCGGCACGCCCCAGTCGGGAGTGACGGGCACCCGGTCGTGGTGGCTGAACTCCAGCACCGGGTAGCCGAGTTCGAGAACCTGGGCGACGATGCGCTCCGCGTCGGCGACGCTCATGTTCGGCAGGATGTGCGGGAGTTGGCCGGCCAGCGACTCGGCGTCCGGGAATTCGGTGTGCAGCGAGAAGCTCGGCGCAATCCGCTCGCTGTCGGCGCCGGCGTCCATGCGGAACTGGGCGACGTCCGCGGCGAGTACGAGATGGCGGCCGGGGCCCGGACCGGCCAGCGGATAGGCCCACCACAGCACGTCGAGCCGGGGGCGCCCCTCGTCGGAGAGCCTCGCCCGCCCGGCGGTGGGGTAGGAGCTGCGCCCGTGCAGCTCCGGACCCAGCTCGTCGTACCCGTCGTACCCCTCGTCGTACGCGTCGTCGACGCCGTTGACCCGCCCGGTCCGGTCCTCGGTGAGTGCCCCGGAGACCGGCATCAGATCACCGGCCGGCTGCCCGACCGCGTCTTCCTTGGAATGGCCGAAAAGCCGCCGTGCGCCACTCGACCAGTGCGACACGAGGCCGTCGGCGTCCACGACGACCACGGCAAGCGGAATCCGGCCGGTCACGGCGCGCTGCCGCCGTGACCGGAGCGGCGGAGTGCCACTGTCCATGGGTGGAAGGCTCCTTCCCCGCCGCCGGGATCTGCGGCTGTGCACCCACGGTACGGCTCCGAACACGCAATGCGCCGGGCAATGAACTATTAGGTTGTGCGCCCGCGTACGCCCCAAAGTTGACTGAAATTCAGTCAACAGGACCGCTCAGTCCTCGTGCCCCAGCTGGAGGTCTCTTTCGGTGCGCCCCCCGCCCGCCATCCGCAGGACCGTGGCCACCGGCGGATACCCCGCGGCGATGACCGTGTACTCGCCCGACGACAGATCGACGAAGCGGAATGTGCCGTCCGCGCCCGTCGTGAGCGTGTCGACGACATTTCCCGCCGCGTCGAGCAGGGTGACACGCGCGTCCTCGACCGGACGGCCGCCCCCTGCCCGTACGGTGCCGCGCAGCACCGCGCCGCCGGCCAGTTCGATGTCCTGTCGGGTCTCGCGCGAGGCCTGGACGCTGACGAGGAGCGCGGCGGGCCGGAAGGCGGGCGCGCTGGCCGCGAGGGTGTACTCCCCCGCCACCAACTCCGAGATGACGTAGCTGCCTTCGCGCCCGCTGCGGGTGGAGGCGACGACGTCGCCCCGTACGTCGGTGAGGGTGACGGCGGCGTCGCGCACGGGTGTGCCGTCGGCGGTCAGTACGGCGCCGGCGAGGCGTCCGGCGCCGCCGAGGACCACGTCCAGCTCGACGGGGCGCTCGCCCACGGTGACGGTGACGGCCTGCGGCTGGTGTCCGCCGGCCGCGGCGATCATCACGTACGAACCGGCCCCCGGCACGCTCAGCGCGTACCGCCCGTCCTCGCCGCTGGCCCCGCGCCCGATCTGGGTGCCCTGTACGTCGATGAGGGTGAGGGCGGCGCGCGGGACGGTGGTGCCGTCGTGGTGCTGGACGGTGCCGCAGACGGGGACGCCCGGGGTGTACGCGGACGACGCGGCGGCGCCGTTCGCGGAACCGGAGCCGGAAGCGGAAGCGGAAGTCGAGTGCGAGGTCGACACCGTGGAAGGCGAGGTGGCGCCGCGGGCGGCCGGGACGGCGGTGGACTCGGCGGCGGAGGCGTTGTGGGACACCAGCGGTTTCTCCTTGAGGAAGAAGGCGATGAACAGGCCGAGCAGGAGCACCGGCACGAGGTAGAGGAAGATCCGCGGCATCGCGTCCGCGTACGCCTGGATGTAGCTGTCCCGCAGGGCCGGCGGCATCGCGTGCACCATCTGCGGCGTGATGGATTCGGCGCTCGGCAGCCCGGCCCCGGCCGGGATGCGGTCGGCGAGGGCGTCGGTCAGCCGGTCGGCGAAGAGGGTCCCGAAGATGGCGGCGCCGACGCTGCCGCCGATCTGCCGGAAGTAGGTGTTGGCGCTGGTGGCGGTGCCGAGGTCGGAGGGCTGGACGGAGTTCTGGACGGCGAGGATCAGCACGGGCATGACCAGGCCGACGCCGACGCCGAGCACGGCCTGCCAGACGCTGTATTCGAGCCGGGAGGTGTCGGTCTCCAGCTGGGACAGCAGCCACATGCCGACGGCGGAGATCGCGGCGCCGAGGATGGGGTAGATCCGGTAGCGGCCCGTACGGCTGATGAGCTGGCCGGAGATGACGGAGGCGACGACGATGCCGCCCATCATCGGGATCATCAGCAGTCCGGACTCGGTGGCCGAAGCCCCGTCGACCATCTGGAGGAAGGTCGGCAGATAGCTGGCGGCGCCGAAGAGAGCGACCCCGATGACCGCGCCGACCAGACCGGTGACGTTGAAGATCGAGTCGCGGAACAGCCGCAGCGGGATGATCGGTTCGGCCGCGAAGCGTTCGACGACCACGAACAGGACCGCCGTCACGACGGCGCCGGCGGCGAGGCCGAGGATGACGCGCGAGCCCCACTCGTACTCCGTACCACCCCAACTGGTCAGCAGGACCAGGCAGGTTGACGCGGCGGCGAGCAGTACGGCGCCCATGATGTCGAGGCGGGCCTTGCTGCGGTGCTTGGGGAGCTTCAGCACGGCGGTGACGACGGCGAGCGTGAGGAGGCCGAAGGGGACGTTGAAGTAGAAGCACCAGCGCCAGGAGACATGGTCGGTGAAGAAGCCGCCGAGCAGCGGTCCGGCGACGGAGGCGAGGCCGAACGCGCCGCCGATGAGGCCCATGTAGCGCCCGCGTTCACGGGGCGGCACGATGTCGGCGATGATCGCCTGCACACCGATCATGAGTCCGCCGGCGCCCACGCCCTGGAGGGCGCGGAAGGCGATGAGTTCGTTCATCGTGCGGGACCAGCCGGCCAGGGCGGATCCGACGACGAAGACGACGATGGCGAACTGGAAGACGCCCTTGCGGCCGAAGAGGTCGCCGAGCTTGCCGTAGATCGGCAGGCCGATGGTGGAGGTCAGCAGATACGCGGTGATCGCCCAGGACATCCGGTCGAGGCCCTGAAGCTCACCGACGATCTTCGGCAGGGCGGTGGCGACGATCATCTGCTCCAGCGCGGCGAGCAGCAGCGCGAGCATCAGTCCGACGAAGACCAGGCGCACCCGGCGCGGGGAGAGTTCACCGCCCGGGGCGGCGGCGCCGGAGGCGGGTGGGGGCGGGTTGATCGTGGCCGGAGCGGGCACGGTGGCCTGCCCGTCGTCCTTCACCAGCGTGATCCCACCCACGAATTGCTCCCCTTCGTCGCGTCTGCGCGGCGTAATTCTTCACATTGCACGCAGAGCGGGAGCAAGTTGGGCGCTTGGCGGAGACGAGTGCGGCGCACGGAGGCACGGGGTTGTGAGGGTTGGTCAGGGGGCGCCCATCAGGGGCTTTCCCGTGACGTGTGGTGCGCGGGCGCACGTCACGCGTCACGGGGAAACCACCCGAATCGGTGACCCCGGGGAGGTCGGGAGTGGACGCCGGGTCCGCCCTGGGATCAAGGGACTTGACGGTCCAGGGGCGCCCCGGACGCGAGGGCCCGAGACCGGGACGCCCGCAGCTTCAGGACGGCCCCGGCCGACTCACGACAGGCCCGGACGGCTCAGGACGCCTCGGGGGCCTTCTCCGTCTCGGTCGCGAGCTTCGCGAGCAGTTCGTCGTAGATACGGGCGAGCCCCTTGGGCGCGAACGTCCTCTCGAAGAAGCCGCCGATGCCGCCCGCGCCGTCCCAGACGGTGGTCACGACGGCCTTGGAACGGCCCTCTCCCGCCGGGGTGACCACCCAGGTGGTGACCATCGAGGAGTTGCGGTCCTTCTCCACGAGCTGCCCGTCCGTGGGCTCGGTGACTTCGAGCAGGCAGTCGCGGACGCGCTTGCTGGTCGCCTGGAGCTTCCAGTGGACGAGCGTGCCCTCGCCGTCGCCGCCCTCGCGGACCTCGTATTCGCTGAAGTGCGCGGGCAGCACCTTCGGGCGGGTGTCCTGGTAGTCCGCCAGCGCGTCGAACACCGTCTCCGGGTCCGCCGCGATGATCCGCTCCGTCGTGGCTTCGACCTGCGCCATGGCTTCCTCCAGCATTCGGTTCTCCGGGCGGCCAGCCAACCATCTCCACGAGGCGCGCCCAAATCCGGGGTTGCATCGATCATGGGAACAAGTGTTCTATTCTGTGGTCAGTACAACTGAGGAGGCGCACATGCGCTGGGACAATCTGGCCGAGAACCCCACGTCGGCCCGCGACGCCGCGCTCTTCGGTACGGACGTGGTGACCACCAGGACCTTCGACACCCCCGAATTCCGGGGCATCACCTTCCACGAGATCCGCGCCCGTTCGATCGTGAACCGGGTGCCGGGGGCGTCCCGGATGCCCTTCGAGTGGACGGTCAATCCGTACCGGGGTTGCTCACACGCGTGCGTGTACTGCTTCGCACGCAAGACGCACAGCTATCTGGACCTCGACACCGGCATCGGCTTCGACTCGCAGATCGTTGTCAAGATCAACGCGCCGGAACTGCTGCGGCGCCACCTCGCGTCGCGCCGCTGGCAGGGCGCGCACATCGCGATGGGTACGAACGTCGACTGCTACCAGCGGGCGGAGGGCCGCTACCGGCTGATGCCGGGCATCATCTCGGCGCTGCGCGACCGCGCGAACCCCTTCTCCATCCTGACGAAGGGCACGCTGATCCTGCGCGACCTCGAACTGCTGAGGCAGGCCGCCCAGGTCACGGAGGTGGGCGTGTCCGTCTCCGTCGGCTTCACCGACCAGGAGCTGTGGCGCACGGTGGAGCCGGGCACGCCCTCGCCGGAACGCCGCCTGGACGCGGTCCGCACACTGACGGACAGCGGCATAGCCTGCGGGGTCCTGATGGCCCCCGTCATACCCTTCCTCGGCGACAGCGCTGACCAACTGCGGGCCACGGTGCGGGCGATAGCCGCGTCCGGGGCGACGTCGGTGACCCCGCTCGTGCTGCACCTGCGGCCGGGCGCGCGGGAGTGGTTCATGCAGTGGCTGCGGGAGCACCACGCGTATCTGGTGCCGCGGTACGAGCGGCTGTACGCGGAGGGCGCGTACGCGCCGAAGTGGTACCAGCGCCGCATCACGCGCCAGGTCCACGAACTGGCGGACGAGTTCGGCATCGGCCCGGCGGGGCGGGCGGGCCGGCGGCGCGTCCTGGTCGCGGAGACACCGGAGACGACGGAGGTGCCGGACGCTCCGGACGTGGCGCCGGAGCCGGGTCCCACACAGTTGACGCTGTTGTAGCGCCGGGTGCGATCATCCGGACATGACAGTGATCGAGGTCGTACGGGGCGACATCACACGCCAGGACACGGAAGCCATCGTCAATGCCGCGAACGAGTCGCTGCGGGGCGGGGGCGGCGTGGACGGCGCGATCCACTGGGCGGCGGGGCCCCGCCTGGCCGAGGCGGGCGCGGCTATCGCGCCGTGCGCCCGCGGCGACGCGAAGGCGACGCCCGGCTTCGACCTCCCTCCGCCGATCCGCCATGTGATCCACACGGTGGGCCCGACCTGGAAGGGCGGCGACCGGGGCGAGCCGGACGTCCTGGCCTCCTGCTACCGCCGCTGCCTGGAGGTGGCGGACGAACTGGGCGCCAGGAGCGTCGCGTTCCCTGCGATCTCGACGGGCATCTTCGGCTTCCCACCGGCCCGGGCGGCCCGGATCGCGGTCGACACGCTGAGGTCGACGCCGACGTCCGTGGACCGGGTCAGGCTGATGGCGTTCGACGACCAGTCGTTCCGCCTGCTGACGTCGGCGCTCGCCTCGGAGTAGAGCTTTTCGGCCCGTCCGGCGTTTGAGGACGAACCGGCCACCGGACGGACCCGATGACACCAACTCGGCCCGGCTCCCGGCCGGGTGGTACGCCGCCGGCGTTCACCCCCTCTCGGCCGCGTGGTACGCCGCCGGCGTTCACCCGCCCCCGGATACCGGGCGGCAGGCCCAGAGCATCCACCCTCCCGGCGGCTGCCGACCCGCACGCCCCGCCGGCGAAAAGCCCTCGTCGCGCGGTGGGCACGTCCGCGAGGATGGCGGCATGACTCGACTCACTCATGTGCGCTCCCCCGCCGGCGTCGCCCCCGGCAACGGCTACAGCCACGTCGTATGGGGCACCGGTCGGTTCGTCGCCGTGTCCGGGCAGTGTGCCTTCGGCGTCGACGGGGAGGTCGTCGGTGAGGGGGACGCCGGGGCGCAGGCGCGGCAGGTGTTCGAGAATCTGCGGCTCTGTCTCGCCGAGGCGGGCGCGTCCTTCGAGGATGTCGTGAAGCTGACGTACTTCGTGACCGATGTCGCGCACCTCCCCGCCGTGCGTGCCGCGCGCGACGAGGTGATCGACACAGCGCGGCCCCCGGCCAGCTCCGCCGTCCAGGTGGCCGCGCTGTTCCGGCCCGAACTGCTCGTCGAGATCGAGGCGTTCGCGATCGTCGGCGAGGGCGCCTGAGGCATGGGCCTTCTCGTCCGGACGATGACCGTCGAGGACTGCGACGCCGTCGCCGCCGTGCGGATCGGCGGCTGGCGATGGGCGTACGCCGGGATGATGCCAGGGGCGTACCTCGACGCGATGAGCGTCGAGGAGAACGCGGCCCGCCTACGCGACCGGCTCACCGGCGCCGAAAGCACCGAGAGCACCGAGAGCACCAAAGGGACCGAAAGTACCCAAGGCACCGAAGCCGGCGCCGGCACCCACCGCACCGCCGTGAACCTCGTCGCCGAGCGCGACGGCACGGTGGTCGGCTGGGCCTGCGTCGGACCCCGCCGGAACCAGGACGTGCCCGACACCACGGGTGAGCTGTACGCCCTTTACGTACGGCCGGAGCACATCTCCACCGGCGTCGGCCGCGCGCTGACGGAGGCGTTCGTCGAACGCGCCACGACGGACGGTTTCTCTCGGCTGGTGCTCTGGGTGCTGAAGGAGAACGCCCGCGCCAGGCGCTTCTACGAAAAGGCCGGATTCACACCCGACGGCGCCCAGGAATCCTTGGACGTCGGCGGGGTCCGCGTGCCCGAGGTGCGCTACGTCCGCACCCTCACGCCAGCCGGCTGAGCGCCTCCGACGCCGCGCCGGAGAGCCGGGGGTGCGCGCGGGCCGCCCGGAGCAGGGTCAGCGCGCGTCTGTCCCCCAGCCGTCCCAGGCCCTCGACGCACGCGAGCGCCACCCGCCAGTGCGTCTCGTCCGGCGCCAGCAGGCGCTCCAGGGTGGCGATCAGCGCCGGTACGGACTCCGGCGCCCGCAGCCGGGCGAGCAGCCGTACCGCGTGGAGCGCGTACGCGGTGCGCAGCACGTTCGTGGCGAGCGCGGCGGCGGCGCGCGGCGTACGCGGGTCGGCCAGCCGAACCAGCGCGTGCGAGGCCGACACGCAGCGCTCGGGATCCCGGTGGTTCAGGAGCAGCACCAGCGCCTCGAACGCGCGCCGGTCACCCGCGCAGCCGAGCCGGAAGGCGGCGATCTCCCTTGCCCACAGGGGGTGTTGGGGGGCGACGAGGACATCGGCCAGTTCCTCGTGGTCCTCGGTGGCGATCAGTCGCCGGTACGTGGCCGAGTCACCGGACTCGTCCCGTACCCGGTCGGCCAGTGCACGCAAGTCCTCGTCGGCGACGGCCCGTTCGGCACGGGCGGTGACCGACGCGCGGGGTCCGGTCACCCCCACCGCCTCGGCCGCCGCCGACGCCGCACCCGACGTATCCGCAGGTCCTGCCTGCCGTTCCAGCTCGCTCATGCCCGGCAGAGTATCCGCGCTGTGTGTCCGCGAGGGCGCTCTCCGTGACCGGCCGGGCCGGGAACGGCCGGTTTCCGCCGGTGACGTACCGCACATCTCCCCAGGGCTGGCGCGCTCATTACCCACCGGTTAATCTCAAGTGAGCGGGAAACCCCCGCGGCTCCCGGTGGCCTGGTGACGCAGCCACCGTGAGTGTCCGTCGGTTCGGCAACACGTGGTTCGGCAACACGCGGTGCGACAACACCGCACGGCGCGACTCCGGGACAGGGTCCGCCAGTTCTCCCTTCTCCACGCCATCGACGCACGCGCGGCCAGCGGTACTCGGCCGCCGCGCTCCTGTCCCCTCTTCAGTCGTCACTCACCCCTGGAGTCCCGTGATGGACATCCCTCTCTCCACCATCGCCGTCGTCGGCCTCGGCACGATGGGCACCGGTATCGCCGAGGTGCTCGCCCACGCCGGCCGCGAGGTCATCGGCATCGACATCGACGAGATCGCCACCGCCCAGTCGGTCGCCGCGCTCGAAGCGTCCACCGCGCGCGCCGTGGAGCGCGGGCGGATCACCGAGGAGGAGCGGCGCGGCATGCTCGCCCGGTTCCGCCCCTTCACCGATCTCCAGGCCGCCGCGGACGCCGATCTCGTCATCGAGGTCGTCCCGGAGTCGTACGAGATCAAGCAGCAGGTCTTCCGCGCGCTGGACGCGATCGTCGGTCCCACCACCATCCTGGCCACCGGCACGAACGCCCTGTCGGTGACCCGGCTCGCCGCCGATTCCTCGCACCCCGAGCGCGTGCTCGGCATGCACTTCTTCAACCCCGCCCCCGCGATGAAGCTGGTCGAGGTCGTGTCGTCGGTGCTGACCGCGCCGGCGGCCGTCACCGCCGTCACCGCGCTGGCGCGCGAGCTGGGCAAGGAGCCCGTCGCCGTGGGCGACCGGCCCGGCTTCGTCGCCGACGGGCTGCTCTTCGGCTATCTCAACCAGGCCGCCGCGATGTATGAGGCCAAGTACGCGACGCGTGAGGACATCGACGCCGCGATGCGTCTCGGCTGCGGTCTGCCGATGGGCCCGCTGGCGCTGCTCGACCTGATCGGCGTCGACACCGCCCGTACGGTCCTGGAGGCCATGTACGCCGCGTCGCGTGACCGGCTGCACGCCCCGGCGCCGGTCCTCAGGCAGCTCAGCGAGGCCGGGCTGACCGGCCGCAAGTCGGGGCGCGGCTTCTACACCTACGAGGCGCCGGGCAGCGGCACGGTGGTGCGCGACGCGCTGACCCCGCTGGACGACAGGCGCGGCACGCGCGGCGACCGGCCCGCCGTCCGCTCGGTCGGTGTCGCCGGCTCGGGAACGATGGCGAGCGGTATCGCCGAGGTCTTCGCCAAGGCGGGTTACGTCGTGGTGCTCGCCGCCCGCAGCCGGCAGAAGGCGGAGGCGGCCAAGGCGCGCGTGGCCAAGTCCCTGGGCCGTTCCGTCGACAAGGGACGGCTGACCGGTGACGCGCGCGACGACGCCCTGGCGCGGATCACGCCGGCCGCCTCGCTCGACGCGTTCGACGACGTGGATCTCGCGGTCGAGGCGGTGGCCGAGGACCTGGAGGTCAAGCGGCAGCTGTTCGCGACGCTCGACAAGGTCTGCAAGCCGGGCGCGGTGCTGGCCACCACGACGTCGTCGTTGCCGGTGGTCGCCTGCGCCCGCGCCACCACGCGCCCGCAGGACGTCATCGGCATGCACTTCTTCAACCCGGCTCCGGCCATGAAGCTGGTGGAGGTGGTCCGTACCGTCCTCACGTCGGACGAGGTCCACGCGACGGTCCGCGAGGTCTGCGCGACGCTCCGCAAGCATCCGGTGGACTGCGGCGACCGGGCCGGTTTCATCGTGAACGCGCTGCTGTTCCCGTATCTGAACAACGCGGTCAAGATGGTGCAGGAGCACTACGCGACGCTGGACGACATCGACGCGGCGATGAAGCTGGGCGGCGGCTATCCGATGGGGCCGTTCGAGCTGCTGGACGTGGTCGGACTGGACGTCTCGCTGGCCATCGAGCGGGTCCTGCACCGCGAGTTCCGCGACCCGGGGCTGGCACCGGCGCCGCTGCTGGAACACCTGGTGGCGGCGGGCTGCCTGGGCCGAAAGACGGGGCGCGGCTTCCGTGAATACGCGGCCCGGGGCTAGGGCCCCGGAGCCGCCCCCACAGGCGCGCTCTCCTGCACGGATGCAGTACGTTCGGGACATGGCTCAGCCCGCTGACTCCGCCCGACGGCCCGCCCGTACGAACCCGACGACCGACGCGCCGGAGAGCGCCGCCGGCGGCCGCGCGGCGGCCCAGCGGCTCAAGATGCGCCGGGAACTGTCGGCGGCGGCCATGGAGTTGTTCTCGACCAAGGGGTACGAGGCGACGACCGTCGACGAGATCGCCGCGGCGGCGGGCGTCGCGCGGCGGACGTTCTTCCGGCACTTCCGCTCCAAGGAAGAGGCGATCTTCCCCGACCACGACGACACCCTCGTCCGCGCGGAGGCCGTCCTGAACGCGGCGCCCGCGCACGAGCACCCGCTCGACACCGTGTGCCGGGGCATCAAGGAAGTCATGCGGATGTACGCGGCTTCACCGACCCTGTCCGTGGCGCGCTACCAGCTCACCCGTGAGGTGCCCACGCTGCGCGAGGCGGAGATCGCCTCGGTGGCCCGCTACGAACGCCTTTTCACCCGCTATCTCCTGGGCCACTTCGACGAGCACGACCACCCCGACGGCAACGACGACCCGCTGCTCGCCGAGGTGGCCGCGTCCGCCGTGGTCACGGCGCACAACCATGTGCTGCGGCGGTGGCTGCGCGCCGACGGCCAGGGTGACGTGGAGACACAGCTCGACCATGCCTTCGCGATCGTCCGCGACACGTTCGGCTCGGGCATCGGCGCGGGCCGGACCATGGGCGGCGGCCCCCGGCCGGCGGCCACGGTGAGCACCAGCGGCGAGGTCCTGGTGGCGGTCGCCCGTACCGACGCGCCGCTGGACGAGGTCATGCGCACGATCAAGCAGGCACTCAAGGACGCGTGACACGCCTCAGCTGAGACACCCCGCCACCAAACGGCCACTTAAGGTGACATTTCACCTCACAGAGTGGACCGATGGTGCTCATGCGTGCCTCACGGATGACAACTGAGACAAATTCTTGGCACGCAGTGCCTTGTCGTATGACACGGCGTGCCATACGTTGTGGGTGTCCGGGCGGCCGGCGCACCGAGACCTCTCGTGTGCCGACTGTCCCCGCAAGCCACCCGGCCTGCGTGCCCGGACGCCTGCGTCACAGGCACTCCGCACGCCCACCCGGCGTCGCCACGCACCACCACGCGTCGAACCACCCGCCGAACCGACGGCACACCTCCATCGCACCACGCGCACAGCGCGGCCCCTCGTCCCATCCCTCAGGGACCTGTTCAGCGTTCCCGCAACACGCTTCGCCGGAGGCCACACCGTGAAGGACATCCTGGACGCCATCCAGTCGCCGGACAGCACGTCCGCCGACTTCGCCGCACTTCCCCTGCCCGAGTCGTACCGCGCGGTGACCGTGCACAAGGACGAGACCGAGATGTTCGCCGGTCTCGACTCCCACGAGAAGGACCCGCGCAAGTCACTCCACCTCGACGACGTGCCGGTGCCCGAACTCGGCCCCGGCGAGGCCCTGGTGGCGGTCATGGCCAGCTCGGTCAATTACAACTCCGTCTGGACCTCGATCTTCGAGCCGATGTCGACCTTCGGCTTCCTGGAGCGCTACGGCAAGCTCAGCGAGCTGTCGAGGCGTCACGACCTGCCGTACCACGTCATCGGCTCCGACCTGGCCGGGGTCGTCCTGCGGACCGGACCCGGTGTCAACACCTGGCACCCCGGCGACGAGGTCGTCGCGCACTGTCTCTCCGTCGAGTTGGAGAGTTCGGACGGGCACAACGACACGATGCTCGACCCCGAGCAGCGCATCTGGGGCTTCGAGACCAACTTCGGCGGCCTGGCCGAGATCGCACTCGTCAAGTCCAACCAGCTGATGCCCAAGGCCGCGCACCTGAGCTGGGAGGAGGCCGCCGCCCCCGGCCTGGTCAACTCCACCGCGTACCGCCAGCTGGTGTCGCGCAACGGCGCCGGGATGAAGCAGGGCGACAACGTGCTGATCTGGGGGGCGAGCGGCGGACTCGGCTCGTACGCCACCCAGTTCGCGCTCGCCGGCGGCGCCAACCCGGTCTGTGTGGTCTCCAGTGACCACAAGGCGGAGATCTGCCGGCGCATGGGGGCCGAGGCGATCATCGACCGCACCGCCGACGACTACCGGTTCTGGCGGGACGAGCACCACCAGGACCCGCGCGAGTGGAAGCGGTTCGGCAAGCGCATCCGGGAGCTGACCGGCGGCGAGGACGTCGACATCGTCTTCGAGCACCCGGGCCGGGAGACCTTCGGCGCCAGTGTGTATGTCACCCGCAAGGGCGGCACGATCGTCACGTGCGCGTCGACGTCCGGCTACACCCACGAGTACGACAACCGCTATCTGTGGATGTCGTTGAAGCGGATCATCGGCTCGCACTTCGCCAACTACCGCGAGGCGTGGGAGGCCAACCGGCTCGTCGGCAAGGGCAGGATCCACCCCACGCTGTCGAAGGTCTATCCCCTGGAGGAGACCGGCCAGGCCGCGTACGACGTGCACAGCAACCGGCACCAGGGGAAGGTCGGCGTGCTCGCGCTGGCGCCCCGCGAGGGCCTGGGCGTCAGCGACCCGGAGACCCGCGCGCTGCACATCGACGCCATCAACCGCTTCCGGGACGTGTGACATGCCCCGACCCGAATCCGAACCCGGGGCGGGCAACAGGCCGTCCAGGGACCGGCCCTGGCTCATGCGGACCTACGCGGGCCACTCGACCGCCGAGGCGTCCAACACGCTGTACCGGAACAACCTCGCCAAGGGCCAGACCGGTCTCTCCGTCGCCTTCGACCTGCCGACGCAGACGGGTTACGACCCCGATCACGTGCTCGCGCGCGGCGAGGTCGGCCGGGTCGGCGTGCCCGTCTCCCATCTCGGTGACATGCGGCGGCTGTTCCAGGACATCCCGCTCGACAGGATGAACACCTCGATGACCATCAACGCCACGGCCATGTGGCTGCTGGCGCTCTACCAGGTGGTCGCCGAGGAACAGGGCGCGGACAGCGATCTGCTCCAGGGGACGACGCAGAACGACATCGTGAAGGAGTACCTGTCGCGCGGGACGCACGTCTTCCCGCCGGTGCCCTCGCTGCGGCTGACCACCGACATGATCACGTACACGGTGGCGCACATCCCCCGGTGGAACCCGATCAACATCTGCAGCTACCACCTCCAGGAGGCGGGGGCGACCCCGGTCCAGGAGATCGCGTACGCGATGTCGACGGCGATCGCCGTACTGGACGCGGTGCGGGACAGCGGGCAGGTGCCGGCCGAGCGGTTCGGCGATGTCGTCGCCCGCATCTCGTTCTTCGTGAACGCCGGGGTGCGCTTCATCGAGGAGATGTGCAAGATGCGCGCCTTCGGCCGCATCTGGGACCAGGTCACCCGCGAGCGGTACGGAGTGACCGACGAGAAGCAGCGGCGCTTCCGTTACGGCGTCCAGGTCAACTCCCTCGGTCTGACGGAGGCGCAGCCGGAGAACAACGTGCAGCGCATCGTGCTGGAGATGCTGGGCGTGACGCTCTCCAAGGACGCGCGCGCCCGCGCCGTACAACTCCCGGCCTGGAACGAGGCGTTGGGACTCCCCCGGCCCTGGGACCAGCAGTGGTCACTGCGTATGCAGCAGGTACTCGCCCTGGAGAGCGACCTGTTGGAGTACGAGGACATCTTCGCCGGGTCGCATGTCGTGGAGGCGAAGGTGGCCTCGCTCGTCACGGACTCGCTGGCGGAGATGGCCCGGATCGAGAAGATGGGCGGCGCGATGGCGGCCGTCGAGTCCGGCTATCTGAAGTCGCGGCTGGTCTCCTCGCACGCCGAGCGCCGGGCCCGTATCGAGTCGGGCGAGGAGAAGATCGTCGGCGTCAACTGCTTCGAGTCGACCGAGCCCAATCCGCTGACCGCCGATCTGGACACCGCGATCATGACGGTCGATCCGGCGAACGAGGCGCGGGTGGTGGCCGCGCTGCACGAGTGGCGGGCGGGCCGCGACGACACGCGGGCGGGCGAGTCGCTGGCCGCCCTGAAGCGGGCCGCGGCCGGCACCGACAATCTGATGGCGGCGACCGTGGAGTGCGCGCGGGCCGGGGTGACGACCGGCGAGTGGTCCTTCGCGCTGCGGGACGTCTTCGGCGAGTTCCGGGCGCCGACGGGGGTGGGCGGCGCGCCGGTCGCGGTCGCCGCCGAGGCGGGGACGCCACTCGCCGCCGTACGGGAGAAGGTGGACCGGACGGCCGCCGAGCTGGGCTCGGGGCGGCTGCGGCTGCTGGTGGGCAAGCCGGGGCTGGACGGCCACTCCAACGGGGCCGAGCAGATCGCCGTACGGGCGCGGGACGCCGGGTTCGAGGTGGTCTACCAGGGCATCAGGCTGACGCCGGAACAGATCGTGAACGCCGCCGTCGCCGAGGACGTGCACTGCGTCGGTCTGTCGATCCTGTCCGGCTCGCACGCCGCGCTGGTGCCGGACGTGCTGGGCCGGCTGCGGGAGGCGGGGGCCGGGGACATCCCGGTGATCGTCGGCGGGATCATCCCGAGCGCCGACTCGGCCGTGCTGCGGGCCGCCGGAGTGGCCGCCGTCTTCACCCCGAAGGACTTCGGGATCACCGAGATCATCGGTCGTATCGTCGACGAGATCCGTCACGCCAACAAGCTCGAACCCCTGGACCCCCTGGAGGTCTCCACATGACCACGTCGCCGCAGTCCACCGCGTCGGACACACCCGCGAACAGGCTCCGGCCGCGGCGCTCGTGCCTGGCGGTCCCCGGCTCGAACCCGCGCTTCCTGGAGAAGGCCCAGGGCCTCCCCGCCGACCAGGTCTTCCTCGATCTGGAGGACGCCTGCGCGCCGCTCGCCAAGGAGGGCGCCCGGCACACCGTCGTCGACGCGCTGAACAAGGGTGACTGGACGGGCAAGACCCGGGTCGTGCGCGTCAACGACTGGACGACGCACTGGACGTACCGCGACGTGATCACGGTCGTCGAGGGCGCCGGGCACAACCTCGACTGCCTCATGCTGCCCAAGGTCCAGGACGCGCAGCAGGTGGTGACGCTCGATCT
Organism: Streptomyces panacea; assembly: GCF_040560175.1. Taxonomy (NCBI): domain Bacteria; kingdom Bacillati; phylum Actinomycetota; class Actinomycetes; order Kitasatosporales; family Streptomycetaceae; genus Streptomyces; species Streptomyces panacea. The sequence goes on along the minus strand of NZ_JARJHW010000014.1, from coordinate 19,080 downwards.
GCTGCTCACCCAGATCGAGAAGACGATGGGCTTCGAGGTCGGCCGGATCGGTATCGAGGCGCAGATCGAGAACGCCAAGGGCCTGGTGAACGTGGACGAGATCGCGGCCTCGTCGCCGCGGCTGGAGACCATCGTGTTCGGCCCCGCCGACTTCATGGCGTCGATCAACATGAAGACGCTGGTGGTCGGGCAGCAGCCGCCCGGCTACGGCGCGGACGCCTACCACTACATCCTGATGCGGATCCTGATGGCGGCCCGTACGCACGATCTCCAGGCGATCGACGGGCCGTTCCTCCAGATCCGGGACGTGGACGCGTTCCGCGAGGTCGCGGGCCGCGCCGCCGCGCTGGGCTTCGACGGCAAGTGGGTCCTGCACCCGGGCCAGATCGACGCGGCGAACGAGATCTTCTCGCCGTCGCAGGAGGACTACGACCACGCGGAGCTGATCCTCGACGCGTACGACTACGCGACGTCCGAGGCGGGCGGCAAGAAGGGGTCGGCGATGCTCGGCGACGAGATGATCGACGAGGCGAGCCGCAAGATGGCGCTGGTCGTCTCCGGCAAGGGCCGGGCGGCGGGTCTGCGGCGGACCTCGAAGTTCGAAGCCCCGGAGGCGTGAGAGATGCGATTCGGACGCACCTTTGAGGAGTTCGAGGTCGGGGCCGTCTACAAGCACTGGCCGGGCAAGACCGTCACCGAGTACGACGACCACCTGTTCTGTCTGCTGACCATGAACCACCATCCGCTCCATCTCGACAGCAACTACGCGGAGAAGACCACCGATTTCGGCAGGAACGTGGTGGTGGGCAATTACATCTACTCACTGCTGCTCGGTATGTCGGTGCCCGACGTCTCCGGAAAGGCCATCGCCAATCTGGAGGTCGAGTCGCTGCGGCACATCGCGCCGACCTTTCACGGCGACACGCTTTACGGGGAGACGACCGTTCTGGACAAGACACCGTCACGGTCCAAGGACGACCGGGGGGTCGTCCATGTGGAGACCCGGGGCTACAAGCAGGACGGCACGGTCGTGTGTGTGTTCCGCCGCAAGGTGATGGTGCCGACCGCGGCCTACATCGACGAACGCGGCGGTGAACAGCCCGGCCGGCCCGAACCGGGAACGACGCCCAAGCAGCCGGGACCGACGAAGCAGAAGACGCAGGAGAGCTGACTCATGAGCCGTCTCGCCCAGACCGCGGATCTGACCGACATCCAGCGGGAAATCCTCTCCACGGTAAGGGACTTCGTCGACAAAGAGATCCTTCCCGTGGCCACGGAGCTGGAGCACCGCGACGAATACCCGACCCGGATCGTCGAAGGGCTCAAGGAACTCGGTCTGTTCGGGCTGATGATTCCCGAGGAGTACGGCGGTCTGGGCGAGTCCCTCCTCACCTACGCGCTCTGCGTGGAGGAGATCGCCCGCGGCTGGATGTCCGTCTCGGGAATCATCAACACGCATTTCATCGTGGCGTACATGCTCAAGCAGCACGGCACCCAGGAGCAGAAGGACACCTTCCTGCCGCGCATGGCGGCCGGCGAGGTGCGTGGCGCGTTCTCGATGTCCGAGCCGGGGCTCGGCTCGGACGTGTCGGCCATCACGTCGAAGGGCGTGAAGGACGGCGACGACTACGTGCTCGACGGCCAGAAGATGTGGCTGACGAACGGCGGCACGTCCACGCTCGTCGCGGTTCTGTGCCGCAGTGACGAAGGCCACCCCGAGGGCACGGCCCGGCACAGGTCGATGACCACGTTCCTGGTCGAGAAGGAGCCCGGCTTCGGTGAGGTACGGCCCGGTCTCACCATCCCCGGCAAGATCGACAAGATGGGGTACAAGGGCGTCGACACCACTGAGCTGATCATGGACGGACTGCGCATTCCGGCCAATCGGGTACTCGGCGGCATCACCGGCCGAGGGTTTTACCAAATGATGGACGGTGTCGAAGTCGGCCGCGTCAATGTCGCCGCGCGCGGCTGTGGCGTGGCACAACGCGCCTTCGAGCTGGGCGTCTCGTACGCCCAGCAGCGCCAGACTTTCGGCAAACCGATCGCCCAGCACCAGGCGATCCAGTTCAAGCTGGCCGAAATGGCCACCAAGGTCGAAGCGGCGCATGCGATGATGGTGAATGCGGCGCGCAAAAAGGACTCCGGGGAACGAAACGACCTGGAGGCAGGGATGGCGAAGTACCTCGCCTCCGAATACTGCAAGGAAGTCGTCGAGGACGCCTTCCGTATCCACGGCGGTTACGGCTTCTCCAAGGAGTACGAGATCGAGCGTCTCTACCGCGAGGCGCCGATGCTGCTGATCGGCGAGGGTACCGCCGAGATCCAGAAAATGATCATTGGTCGGCGACTGCTGGAGGAGTACCGATTCCAGGGTTGATCGCGGCCTATGGTCCCATTTGACCGCCCTCGACATCACACCGCGTCATCGTCTTCCGGCCGCCGACTCGGCTTCTGCATTGCCCAGTTGCACCCGGCAACCGATACCATCGACGGAAAGCCGCCGTCCCCGTTGCCCGTGCGGCATCATCCGCTACGAAGGTCATCCATGCCCCACAGCCAAACCTCCGCACCACGCGGCAGCGTCCGCCTCGCGCGCGGAGCATCGCCGTGGCTTCTGCCGACCGTCGCCACCGCAGCACTCAGTCTGGTCCGCGCGCGCCGCTCGAAGCGCGCCGCCGTCATCGCCGTGCCCGCCACCGCTCTCGCGGCGGGCATGCTGTGGTTCTTCCGCGACCCCGAGCGAGAGATCACACAGGGCCGGGTCATCTCACCGGCCGACGGAGTGGTGCAGAGCATCATGCCGTGGAAGGACGGGCGCACCCGCGTCGCGATCTTCATGAGCCCGCTGAACGTCCACGTCAACCGCGCCCCCCTCGCGGGCACGGTGACGTCCGTCGAGCACATCCCCGGCGGTTTCGTCCCGGCGTTCAACAAGGAGAGCGAGAACAACGAGCGCGTTGTCTGGCACTTCGACACCGAACTCGGTGACATCGAGATGGTGCAGATCGCCGGCGCCGTGGCGCGGCGGATCGTGCCGTACGTACCGCAGGGGACCAAGCTGGAGCAAGGCGAGCGCATCGGCCTGATCCGTTTCGGCTCGCGCGTCGACATCTACCTTCCGGAAGGTGTCGAGGTCGCTGTCGAGGTCGGTCAGGCCACGACCGCAGGGGTGACTCGAATTGACCGTGATTGATCCCGACACACAGGCCGGCTGGGCCACGGAGACCGAGGAGGAGGACGAAGCCGAAGACATGCCGCTTTCCATGCGGCTGTCGATAGCGGACACCCTCACCCTCGGCAACGCCACCTGTGGCTTCATGGCCGTGTACTTCACCACCACCGGCATCCTGATCCCGCACCTCCAGGGCAGCGAAGAGTCCGGCATGGCGCGGCATTCCGCGGCCACCGCCGTGATCCTCATGCTGTGCGCGGCGGTCTTCGACCTGTTCGACGGCCTCGTGGCGCGCAAGCTGCGCAGCTCCCCGATGGGCGCGGAGCTGGACAACCTCTCCGACCTGATCAGCTTCGGCCTGGCGCCCGCGTACTTCGTGCTCGTCTACGGCATGGTCGCCGACGACGCGCACCAGCGGGTGTCGGCGCTGGCGGCGATCGTGGTGCTTCTGGCGGTGGTCCTGCGGCTCGCGAGATTCTCCTGCGTGACGCTGAAGGACGGCATGTTCCAGGGCATGCCGAGCCCCTTCGGCGCGCTCACGGTCGTCTCGATCGTGCTGCTCGAACTTCCCTTCGTGCCGACGCTGCTCGCCATCATGGGCGTGGCGTGGCTGATGGTGAGCCGGGTGGAGTATCCGAAGCCACGAGGTGTCCTCGCGGTGGCGATGCTCAGCTGGATCGTGGCCGCGATGGGGCTGCTGGCGGCCTGGGCGTTCGACGCGCCCGGTGGCCAGCTGCTGCTCCAGACGGGCTGTGCGCTCCAGGTGGTGACGGGCGCCGTGATTCCGCTCTTCGCCACGGCGCGACGGGTGAACACGTTCCGTGACAACCGGCGTGAGGCGCGGGCGGCGCAGCTGCCGTAGCGGTACGTATCGACAGATGAAGGGCCCGGACGCCTGAGGCGTCCGGGCCCTTCTCGTATGCGGGTGAGCGGTCAGTCGCCGAAGGTGAACGACTCCGCGGGCTTCGCCACCCGCGCCTCCTGGACGACCTTCAGGCCGCCCGGCACCTTCGAGTCCGGCTTCATGATCACGGACTGCCGGGTGGAGGGTGCCGCCGGGTCCGAGAAGTCGTGGGTGATCCCGAAACCGGTGGAGAACCCGTCGAGCCCCAGGAGCACCTTGTCGATGCCCGCCCGGGTCAGGTCCTTGTTCTCGCACGCCTTCTTCAGCAGCTCGCCGTAGAGCGAGGCGGCCGTGTAGCCGGACACGACGCCGTTGTCGAGACCGTCGTCCGGGTAGGCCGCCGCGTACTCCGTGGCCAGCTTCTTCGGCGCCGGCTCGTCCGAGCCGATGGGCAGGGTGGAGGAGGCGATGTAGTAGTCCTTCATCAGCGCGGGGCCCGCCGCCGTGGCGAGGAGCTGCGGGGCGAAGGCCGAGTTGTTGCCGACGACCGGCACATTGAACCCGCCGGCCGCCGCCACACCCACCAGCGAGGCCGCCTGGCGCGGTCCCGCGCTGATGACGATCGCCTTGACCCCGGCTTTCTTGAGCGCGGCGACCTGCGCGGACATGTCGTTGTCGGTCGGCTTGATCTTCTGCTCGACGACCGTGAGCCCGGCCTGCTCGGCCGCGTACTCGGAGCCGACGAGGGCGTTCTCGCCGTAGTCGCCCTCGAAGTACACGTGGCCGATCTTGTCGCCCTTGGTGATGCGCTTGTTGGTGAGGAGGTAGTCGATCGCGTTGATGGTCTCGATGTCGTACGTGGCGCCGACGACCCGGATGTACGGGCTGCCGAGCAGACTGGCCGACCAGGCCTGCGGCAGCACCAGGCCCTTGTCCTGGCCGTCGATGCGCTTCTCGACGGCGGCGACGAAGGGCGAGCCGATGAACTGGGCGAAGCCGAGCACGTCCGGTGCCAGCTCCGTGTAGGCGGCGACGGCCTTCTGCGGGTCGTAGCCGTGGTCGCGTACGGTCAGCTCGATCGTGCGGCCGCAGATACCGCCCGCCTTGTTCGTCTGGTCCGCCCACAGCTGCTGGGCCTGGGTGACGCTCTTGCCGAGCGAGGCGTAGACACCGGTCATGTCGGTGAGCACACCGAGCGAGATCGTCTTGTCGCTGACGCCCTCCCCGGTCTTCACTCCTCCGGCGCCCCCGCCGTCGGCCTTGTCGTCGCCCTCGGTGGCCTTGCCGCTGCATCCGGCGAGCGCGAGGGCGAGCACGACAAGCAGCGCCGCGCCGGCCCTCGGTGCGTTCGTGTGACGTGCGCGTCGCTTCATGTCTTCTCCCGTGAGAGCCGTCGAACCATCGGAACTGACAGGCGGGTGAGTCCGCCGGGCAGGAACAGGACCACCGCGACGATCGCGGCGCCGTACAGATAGCGGGAAGCCTCGCCCGGTGTGACGCCGCCCGAGCCGGGGTCGGCGACCAGCGGCAGCGAGTCGCTGTAGTGGGTGAGGAGCTGCGGCAGCAGGGCGACGAAGGCCGCGCCGACGACGGCTCCGGCGACCGTGCCGAGACCGCCGATGACGATCATGGCGAGATATTCGAGGGCCAGGATCATGCCGAAGTAGTCGGGGACCGTCCGCTGGAAGATCAGCGCGATCAGTACGCCGGCCAGCCCCGCGTACATCGAGGAGAGGACGAACACGGCGGCCCGGTAGCGGGCGACCGGCACGCCCATCACACCGGCGGCGATGCGGTGGTCGCGGATCGCGTTCATGGCCCGGCCCGGCCGGCCGCGCAGCACGCCGCGGGCGAAGAGAGCGCCGACGAGGAGGGCGAACAGGCCCGCGTACCAGAGCTTCTCCGACGAGCCGAAGGGGACGGCGGCGATCACGACCTCGGTGTCGTCGAAGTCGAAGCCGAAGAGGGAGAGTACGGGGACGTCGCGGCCGTTGAACCCGCCGGTCAGTCCCCCGGCGTTGAAGAGGACGTGCTGCCCGATGAAGATCAGCGCGAGGGTCGCGATGCCGAGATAGGCACCGCGCAGCCGGCCGGCGATGGGGCTGAAGAGACCTCCCGCCGCGCCCGCGAGGAGCACGGCGAGCAGAGCCGCGAGCCAGGTGGGCAGGCCGAGTCCGGTGAGCTGCCGGCCGTTCTCCTCGCCGCTCTCGCCGGCCAGGACGCAGTAGCCGTAGGCGCCGACGGCGAGGAAGAAGGAGTGGCCCATGGAGAGCTGGCCGGTGGCGCCGGTGAGGAGGTTGAGGCCGATGGCTCCGATGGCGGCGGCCATGGCGAAGAGGCCGGCCTGGAGCCAGAAGCGGTCGAGGTAGAAGGGCAGGGCGAGGAGCAGGAGGGAACCGGCGAGCCAGGCGTAGGCGCGGGGACGGAAACGGGTGGCCGCCGTGGGTGGTTGGGTCGCGGGTGTCTCTGCCGGGGGTGCTTCCGTCGTGTCAGACACGGGCGAGCTCCTTCGTACCGAAGAGGCCGGCGGGCCGGATGAGCAGCACCACGACCATCACGAGATACGGCGCGAGATCGCCGAAGCCGCGCCCGAGGAAGGTCAGATCGCTCTGGTAGCCGGTGGCGAAGGACTCCGTGACGCCGACGATGAGCCCCCCGGCGAGCGCTCCGGTCGTGGAGTCGAGGCCGCCGAGTATCGCGGCGGGGAAGGCCTTGAGCGCGGCGAGGGATGTGGCGCGTTCGAGGCCGGGGGTCGGGAAGACCGTGAGGAAGAGGGCGGCGACGGCGGCGAGCGAGCCCGCGACCGCCCAGGCGGAGAGCGAGACCCGGCCCAGGCGAACGCCCATGAGCGCGGCGGTCTGCGGGTTCTCGGCCGCCGCGCGCATCGCGACGCCCCAGGTGGTGTAGCGGAAGGCGAGCAGGAACGCGGTGATCAGGAGCGCCGCCGCGACGAAGGCCGCGACGCGCGTCTGGGCGATGGTGATGTCCCCGATGGTGAGGACCTTGTCGCCCCACGGGTCGCCGAGCGCCAGGACGTCGGTGCCGATGCGTCGGGTGAGTTCGGTGGTGAGGAGGATGTCGACGCCGATGGTGACGATGGCGAGGACGCTGTGGTCGGAGCCTCGGTAGCGGCGCATGACGGTGTACTCGACGGCCGATCCGACGACGGCGGCGCCCGCGACGCCCACGGCGAGCGCGGGCCAGAAGCCGATGTCCTCGTGGAGCACGGCGGTGACATAGCCGCCGGCGAGGAGGAGCGAGGCGTGGGCGAAGTTGACGACCTCGGTGGCTTTGAAGATGACGACGAAGCCGAGGGCGATGAGGGCGTAGACGGAGCCCATGGAGAGCCCGCCGAGGAGGAGTTCGACGAAGGTGGTCATGACGTGGCCTCCTCGTTGGTGGCGGTGGGGTCGGGGGTGCGGTCGTCGCAGTCGGCGCTCTCGCCGAGGTAGGCGCGGACGACCGCCGGATCGCTCTGCACCTGGGTGGGCGTACCGCCGGCGATACGGCGTCCGAAGTCGAGGACGGTCACGGCGTCGGCGAGCCGCATCACCACCCCCATGTCGTGTTCGACCAGCACGATCGAGATGCCGAGGCTGTCGCGTACACCGGCCACGACGGCGGCCGTACGGCGCCGCTCGTCGGCCGTCATCCCGGCGACGGGTTCGTCCAGGAGCAGCACGGTGGGCTCCATGCACAGGGCGCGGCCCAGCTCGACGAGCTTCTGCTTGCCGTACGGAAGGGCTCCCGCCGGCCGGTCCAGATCGCCGGCCAGCCCCACGAACTCGGCTATCTCGCCGACCCTGGCCCGGTGCCGGCGCGCCTCACGGGCGGCGGACGGCAGCCGGAGGCCGGTGGCGAGGAACCCGGCGCGGGTGAGGCGGTGGCGGCCGAGCAGCATGCTGTCGGCGACGGTGGCGTGCGGCGGGAGGGCGAGGTTCTGGAAGGTGCGGGCGACGCCGAGCGCGGCGATGCGGTGCGGGGCGAGGCCGGTGAGTTCGGTCGCGCCGAGGCGGACTTGGCCGGAGGTGGCGCGGTAGACGCCGGACAGGACGTTGAAGCAGGTGGACTTGCCCGCGCCGTTGGGGCCGATGACGGCGTGGACGCTGCCGGGTTCGACGGTGAAGGAGACCGAGTCGAGGGCGGTGAGTCCGGCGAAGCGGACGGTGACGTCGGTGACGGTGAGGGGCGGCGGGGAGTCGTGGTCCGGGGTGGCGCGGCCGACCGTCCGTTCGGGATGTCCGTCCGCCGCGTGGCCGTCGGTGCCGGCCGGGCTCGTCTCGAAGTCCGTCACGCGGTCCACCTCCGGAGCACCGGTGCCGATTCCTGTGCCCGGCCCGCGTCCTCGGCGGCCGTCTCGTCCACGACTCCGAGGTAGCGGCGGCGTACCTCGTCGGAGGCGGCCAGTTCGGCGGCGTCCCCTTCGAGCGTGACCTCGCCGACCTCCAGGACGTACGCGCGGGACGCCAGCCGCAGGGCCATGGACGCGTTCTGCTCGACCAACAGGACGGAGGTGCCGGTGGAGTTGATCTGCCGGATGGTCTCGCCGATCCGGGCCGCCATCAGGGGGGCCAGCCCGAGGGAGGGTTCGTCCAGGAGGAGCAGCCGGGGGCGTGCCATCAGGCCCCGGCCGAGCGCGAGCATCTGCTGCTCGCCGCCGGAGAGGAGTCCGGCGCGCTGGCCCGCGCGGTCGGCGAGTACGGGGAACAGCGCGTGCACCTCGGCGAGGGAGGCCAGGTACCGCTTGCGACCGCCGCGCGCGCCGAGTGCGCCGGCCCGCAGATTGTCCGCCACCGTCATCCGGGCGAACACCTGCCGCCCTTCCGGGACTTGGACGACTCCGGCCGCCACCACCCCGGCGGCGCCGAGCCCGCCGAGGGACCGGCCGTCGAAGTGGACGGTGCCGGCGCCGGCCGTTCCCCGGTGGAAGCCGAGGGTGCGGGAAATGGCCCTGAGCAGGGTGGACTTGCCCGCGCCGTTGCCACCGAGCACCGCAGTGATCCCGCCGGACGGTACGTCGATGGACACCTCGTGCAGGGCGCGTACCGGGCCGTAACCGACGGACAGGGCACGCACTTCGAGCGCGGCCATGCATTCTCCTCTGCGTTGAACTCCGCTTGATTCGGATGTCCTGACATGCCGTGGAGGCACACCTCAGCACCGGGCCCGGGCACCGTCCACGGCGTACGGCCGAATCGCTGCCGATGACCAGCGGCGCGGCGGCCGGATTGTGCACGCGCACAAGGGGTGTCGCGGCGCGCCTCCCGGTGGCATCCTCACCAGCAATGAGTGGCCGCAGAGCGCGCACTGATCGTGAGTGGTCGGTCCTGGTGACCGCGTCCCGGATGCTGCTGGAGCGCGTACCGGCGCTGACCGACCAGCTGATGGACGAACTCACGCACCACTCCGAGCAGTTCGAGGCGGCCGTGCCGCGCGACGAGCACTGGCGGCAGATCAACGAGGCGATGCGGTACGGGATCGAGGCCATCGCGGCCCCGCGCTCGGCACCGCGCCGCGACCTGGCGTACGCGCGGGAGCTGGGACGGCGACGGGCGGAGCAGGGGCTGGCGCTGGACCTGGTGCTGCACGCGTACCGGCACGCCGGCTATCTGGTCTGGGACGAACTGCTGCGCATCGTCGGCGAGAAGGACCCCGACGACGTTTCGATGCTCGTGCACACGGCGTCCCACATGTGGGCGGGTGTCGACCGGCAGGCGACGACGGTCGCGGAGGCGTACCGCAGCACGGAGCAGTCGATGCACCGGCGGAGCGACGAACGGGTGCAGGCGCTGCTCGACGCGCTGCTCGAAGGCCGCTCGACCCCGGGCCTCGCGGCCCGGGCGGCGGCCGGGCTCGACCTGCCCGAGCAGGGGCGTTACGTGGTGGTGGTCGTCCGGGTGGAGCGGCGGGACGGGCGGGAGCCGTTCCAGCGGGTGGCCGTGGCGGACGGGATGCGCTTCTTCTGGCGGATGCGTACGGACTGCGAGATCGCGGTGGTCGCGCTCGACGGGGAGACGGGTCTCACGGAGCTGGCGGCGCTGCTGTTACGGCTCTGCCAGGGCCCCGGCGGCATCAGCCCGGTGGTGGACAGCCTGGCCGAGCTGGGCCGGGCGCGCCGGCTGGCCGAGACGGCGCTGCGCACGCTCCCGCCGGACGCGCGCAGCATCGTCCGCCTGGACGAACGCCTCCCGACGGCCCTGGTGGTCAGTCAGCCGGAACTCGCGGCCCGTCTGATCGCGGACGTGTTCGGCCCGCTGCTGGACCTGGACCCGGCGGACCGCGCGATCCTGCTGGAGACGCTGGACGCCTGGCTGGAGTACGGCGGCTCGGCGGGCCGCGCGGCGACGCGCCTGTACTGCCACCGCAACACGGTCTTCAACCGTCTGCGCCGCCTGGAACAACTGACGTCACGTTCCCTGTCCCGCCCACGGGACCTGATCGAGATGACACTGGCACTCGACGCGTTTCGGCTGACGCCGGGGTGAAGGGGCGTCGGCGGGTGGTGAGTTGTGTCCTCGCTCGCCGGACGGGCTGGATGTGCCCGGCGATCGAGGAGAGACCCGGTCGCGGCTGGACGTGTCCCGAGCGCGCCCGGCGACAACGCGACGTCGGTGTCCACGTCCGCACACGGCGAACGTCGCCCGTCGCAGGCCGCCCATCGCGGCGATGACCGACCGCTCGCGCCCCGGGCCCGTCCGGCGGTTGAGGACTCCTCCCGCGCGGCGTGAGCATGTCGGAGCCGTCCGGCGATCGAGAACGAACCGGTCGCGGCGGGCGGCGCCTTGAGCCCGTCCGGCGGTTGAGGACCAGCCCTGCCCGCGGGGCCGCGCGGCGGCGGGTCCAGTCCGTCGGGACGGGACCCGCCGCGGCGTCAGACCAGGAAATCGCGCGCGATGCCCGCCGACATGCGTTCCAGCAGTGGGCCCGCCTCCGCCATGCAGCGTGCCGGGTCCGGTTCCAGGTCCGTCAGGGCGTACGCGCGGCGGATGCCCGCGCGGCCCAGGGCCTCCGGGCGCAGTGCCAGTCGGCCGCAGACCGCGATGACCTCGATGTGCCGCGCGCGGGCCGCCGCCGCGACGCCCGCCGGGGCCTTGCCGTGCAGGGTCTGTTCGTCCAGCGAGCCCTCGCCGGTGATGACGAGCGTGGCGCGGGACAGCGCGGGACCGAAGCCGAGCACGTCGAGCATGACCTCGATGCCGGGCCGGAAGCTCGCGTCGAGGCCGACGAGCGCGCCGTACCCGATACCGCCCGCGGCCCCGGCGCCGGGTGAGAGCGCGGACTCGGCCGCCTTGGCGCCGAGCGTCTTCTCCAGGACGCGCGCGTAGTGCGCGAGCGCGGCGTCGAGCGTGCCGACGTCCTCGGGGGACGCGCCCTTCTGCGGCCCGTAGATCGCCGCGGCGCCCTTCGGCCCGGTCAGCGGGTTGTCGACGTCGCTGGCGAGGACGATGTCCGTCCCCGCGATGCGGGGGTCGAGCCCGGACAGGTCCACCGTCGCGAGAGCGCGCAGTCCGCCGCCGCCGGGTCCCACCGGCCGCCCGTCCGCGTCCAGGAAGCGCCCGCCGAGCGCGGCCAGCATGCCCGCGCCGCCGTCCGTGGTGGCGCTGCCGCCGACGCCGAAGACGATGGTGCGCGCGCCCGCGTCGAGCGCGGCGCGCAGCAGTTCGCCGGAGCCGTACGTACCGGCCGTGAGGGGTGCGAAGACTCCGTCGGGCAGGTGCTGGAGGCCCGACGCCTCGGCCATCTCCACGACGGCCGTGCCGTCGCGCAGCGCGTACGCCGCGGTCAGCTCGTCGCCGAGCGGCCCGGTGACCCGTACCTCTCGCCGTTCGAATCCGGCCGCCACCGCCGCGGCGACGGTGCCGTCGCCGCCGTCGGCGACGGGAAGTGCCTCGACCGTCACGTGGGGGGCGACCAGTCGCAGCCCGGCCGTCACCCGCTCGGCGACCTCTACGGCCGTGAGCGAGCCCTTGAACTTGTCCGCCGCGACGAGCACGTGCGCGGCCTCGGTTACTGCTCCGTCCGTCACCTTGTCATCCCTTTGCTTTCGAACAGGCAGTCGCGCCGCACCGACCCTATCCGGCCGGGCCTCTTCCTGCCCACGGGCGGCGGCCCGCCACCGGGGCCGCAAAAAATTGGACAAACCTCCGATAGACATGGGAACGGTCCCAGTGCCCCGGAGGGGCCACTGATCTAGGCTTTCCGCGTGACCTCTCGCGACGCTGACTACCTCGCCTACCTCGCCGGGCTCCCCCGCGTACTCTCCGGCGCCGCCGCGCTGTTCCGGGACGAGGAGGGGCGGGTGCTGATCGTCGAGCCCAATTACCGGCCAGGCTGGGCGCTGCCCGGCGGGACCGTCGAGTCGGACGAGGGTGAGACGCCGCGTCGGGCGGCGCGGCGCGAGACGCTCGAAGAGATCGGGCTGGACGTCGAGTTGGGGCGGCTGCTCGCGGTGGACTGGTCACAGGCGCCGGACCGGCCGCCCGTGGTGGCGTATCTGTACGACGGCGGAGTCCTGGCCGAGGAGCGGCTCGGTGAGATCCGGCTCCAGCAGGAGGAGTTGCTCTCCTGGCGGCTGGTGGACCGTCACAGGATTCCCGAGCTGGTGATCGGGTCGCTCGGGGCCCGCATCCTCGCGGGGCTCGACGCGCTCGAAGCCGGCACCGGGGCCGTGGAGTTGGAGAACGGCCGCCGGGTCGAGTGATCCACTTGATCCGTATGTACGCGGTGGTGACGGGTGCGGCCGGAGCTGCTCTCATATGCCATGTACGCGCCACTCGATGGGCCGCCCCCGGCTGACGCCGATTCACCTCGCGTCGGCCCGCCGTGCACGAGCGCCCTGCATGATCCAGAATCCCAGGCCCAGGACACCGGAGGGAACATGCGACGTCAGATTCGCGGCTGGCTGACAGCCCTGCTCACCACGGCGGTTGTGGCGGCGGGCGCGGGAACCGCTTCGGCGGGCACGGAGGACGCGGGCACAGTGGACGTGGGCACGGCGGATGCGGGCACTGCGGACGCGAGCACGGCGGAAGCGGGCACGGCCGTCATGCCCGCCGTGTCCGCCGCCCCGGCCAAGAGCCCCGGGCTCCCGACGACCGTGGACGGCGGCGCCTGGAAGTCCGGCCATGTCCAGGGCATGGCCGTCGACCGCCGCAAGGGCTTCGTGTACTTCTCGTTCACCAATCTCCTGGTCAAGACCGACCTCACCGGCGCGCCCGTCGGCTCGGTCACCGGCTTCACCGGGCACCTCGGGGACCTGGACTTCAACACCCGGGACGGCAGGGTCTACGGCTCCCTGGAGTACAAGGCGGCCAAGGCCTTCTACATCGCGATCTTCGACGGTGACCGGATCACCGAGATGGGCATGGACGCCGAGACGACCGGCGTCGTGTCCACCGTCCACCTCAAGGAGGTCGTGGACGACTACACGGCCGACATGGACGGGAACGGCGTCTTCGACGGCGACACCGCGAAGACCGCCGACCACCGCTACGGATGCAGCGGCATCGACGGCGTCGCGTTCGGCCCCGGCTTCGACGACAAGCGCGGCAAGAGGCACACCCAACTGCTCACCGTCGCGTACGGCGTCTACGCCAACACCACCCGGCAGGACAACGACAACCAGGTGCTGCTCCAGTACGACATCCGGCGCTGGAAGAAGTACGAGCGCCCGCTCACCCAGGCCGATCCGCACACCAGCGGCCCCGGATCGCCCGACGGCAAGTACTTCAGCTACACCGGCAACACCACCTACGGCGTACAGAATCTCGACTACGACGCGCACACCGGCAACTGGCTGCTGGCCGCGTACAAGGGCACCAAGGCGCAGTTCCCGAACTACTCCCTCTTCGTCCTCGACGGTTCGAGGCATCCGGTCTCGGGCCCGGTCAGCGGCCAGCCGCAGCCCGAACGCGGCCGGCTGCTGCCGCTCCTCACGCGGGGGCTGCACCACCCGGCGTCCGGTACGTACGGCTGGGAGTCGACCGGACAGTACGGGCTGGTGTCGCTCGACGACGGCCGCTACTACCTCGCCGAGGCGGGCACGGTCGTGGAGGACGGCGTCACCAAGCAGACGGGCAGGGCGGTCCTGAACCGCTGGACGGGCCGCGTGCCGACGCCCTTCACCCCGGTCACCGCCGTCATCGCCGACGGCACGACCGAACCCTCCGACTACGTGGGTCACACGCCGCACCCCGATCCCCCGGCGACTTCCACCAGAGGCACCGCCACCGCTGACCACTGACCGCCGGTCGCCGGTCGCCGGCCGTTGGCTCCTGGCTCCTGGTGGGTATTGGGTCGCCCATCCCGGCTTCGCCGCATAGCCTCGCGGCATGACTCTCGTCGCGATCCTCAGCGGCGCCGGGATCTCCACGGACTCCGGCATCCCCGACTACCGCGGTCCCAACGGCCTGTGGCGGCGCGATCCCGGGGCCGAGAAGCTCGTCACGTACGACGCGTACATGAGCGACCCGGACGTCCGCCGCCGCTCGTGGCGGATGCGCCGGGACAGCCCCGCCTTCCGCGCCCGGCCGAACGTCGCGCACCGCGCCGTCGCCGAGCTCGACCGCGCGGGCGGCGGCGCGGTCCGGGTGATCACGCAGAACGTCGACGGCCTCCACCAGCTCGCGGGGATGCCCGCCCGCAAGGTGCTCGAACTGCACGGCACGGCGCGGGCGGTGGTCTGCACCGGATGCGGGGCGCGCTCCACCATGGCGGAGGCGCTGGCCCGGGTCGAGGCGGGCGAGGAGGACCCGCCGTGCACCGTGTGCGGCGCCGTTCTCAAGTCGGCGACGGTGATGTTCGGCGAACGGCTCGACCCGGAGGTTCTCGGGCAGGCCCTCACGATCGCCAAGGCGTGCGAGGTCTTCATCGCCGTCGGTACGACCCTCCAGGTGCAGCCGGCCGCCTCGCTGGCGGGGATCGCGGCCGAGCACGGCGCGCGGCTCGTCGTGGTGAACGCCGAGCCGACGCCGTACGACGCGCAGGCCGACGAGATCATCCGCGAGCCGATCGGCACGGCGCTGCCCACGCTGCTGGAGCGGTTCCACGAGAGCTGATCACGTCGGTGAGGCGTCGGGCGGCTCAGGCCGTGGCCGCCCGCTCGCGCCGGGTCCGGCCGAACCCGGCCAGGACATGGAAAGCCGCCTTCGGCTGCCAGCCCAGCTCCGCGTACGGCCCTTCGGCGCCGCCCGGCGGCAGGACCCTGACCACCCCGAAACTGGCGGCGTCGAAGTCGTGTTCCAGGTCGCGGCGGGCGAAGGTGTAAACGAACGCCGCGTCGACACCGGCCGCTTCGTAGATGTCGAGCATCTCCCCCACGTAGACGGCCTGTTCCGCCTCGTCCCGCACCGTCCCGGCGGCGATCCGCACCGGTCGCGCGTTGTCGTCCCACTCGACGATCGAGTCCCCGCGGCCGCCGAGGTCGGCGGCGCCGCGGAAGGTCCCGCAGCCGAACTCGGTGACACCGAACGGCTTGCCCCGTGCCACCTGCGCGCGCAGGGCGTCGGGGAACGTGTCGGCGTTGGTGGCGTCGCGATAGCCGGCGTCCGTGGCGATGACGTCGTACGGAGTCCAGTCCACGCCCTCGAAGGCGAGGGACGCGTAGCCGATCCGGCCACGGAAGCGGGCGCGGACCTCGGTGACAACCCGCGCGAGGAACACGTTGAGCGTGGCGTGCAGTTGGGGAAGCAGCGCGCGGAACGCGGCGGGGTCGGCCAGGGTCGCCGCCCGCTCCTGGAATGTGGCGCCGGGCAGGAAGCCGGCGGTGAACAGGCTGATCTCGGATCCGGTCAGGAACACGACGCGGGCGCCGTCCCGGCGCAGGAGTTCGGCGCGGTCGGCGGCGTCGACGAGGAACGCGAGGAGTTCGTCCTGGGTCAGACCGTTCGTGAACGGCGAGTACCAGACCTCAAGGCCCACGTCGGCGGCGGCACGGGCCGCGGTCTCCAGCCGGTCGGCGTGGCCGCCGGTGACGCGTACGGCGTCGCAGTGCAGCACGTCGTGGATCACCCGCATCTCACGCCGGACAATGTCCGGGCGGAACGGTTCGTGCGTGGTGGTGGCGCCTGAGGTGAAACCGGTGTCGTAGTTGATGCCGAGAGCGCGCATCGCTGTCTCCGTTCCCGCGATCATGGTTGATTTAGGGTACGACGCGTACCCTAATACGGAAAGGGGGGTCCCATGACGGCCGACGAACAGCGCGACCTCGCGACCCGGCGCCGGGGCGCGGCGCTGGAGGACGCGATCCTGGGGGCGGCGGCCGAGGAGCTGCGGGCCACCGGCTACGCGGGCATGACGATGGACCGCGTCTCGCGGCGCGCGGGCACCAACAAGAACGCGATCTACCGGCGTTGGCCGACACGCGCGGCGCTCGGCGTCGCCGCCTACCGCCGGTCGGCCGACGCGGAGTTGACCGTCCCGGACACGGGGACGCTGCGCGGCGACGCGCTGGCGCTGCTGCGCGCGGCGAACACGCTGTGGTCCTCACCGCGCGGCGCCGTGCTGCGCGACCTGCTCTCGGCGGCGGGCGACGACCCCGACCTGCTGACGCTGCTGCGGGAGCAGGCCGGCGGCAGCGGTACGGACGGGGCGTGGCTGACGCTGCTGGAGCGCGCGGTGGCGCGGGGGGAGGTTGCGGCCGGTGCGACGCATCCGCGCGTGGCGTCCGTTCCGATGACGCTGCTGCGCGGGGAGTACGCCCTGCGGGGGCTGCCCGAGGTCCCCGACGAGGTGCTGACGGAGATCGTGGACGAGGTGTTCCTGCCCCTGGTGCGCGGACGCGCGACCGGCCGCTGAGATCAGAACAGCGTGTCGGACTCGGTGGCCTTGGTCGCCCCCGCCGTCTTCGTACCGGCGGGCGCCGGGCCCGCCGCGCCCTCGAAGACCAGCAGGCGCTGCTTGCGGTCCAGCCCGCCGCCGTATCCGGTGAGGCTGCCCGTCGAGCCGATCACCCGGTGGCACGGCACGATGATGCCCACCGGATTCTTGCCGTTGGCCAGTCCGACCGCGCGCGACGCCCCCGACTTGCCGAGCGCGTCGGCCAGTTGGCCGTAACTGCGGGTCTCGCCGTACGGGATCGTCAGCAGCTGGTCCCAGACGCTCCGCTGGAACGGCGTGCCGTGCAGCCGCAGCGGCAGGTCGAACTCGGTGCGCCCGCCCGCGAAGTACTCGTCGAGCTGGTCGATCACGCCGCCGAACGGGCGGGTGTCCACCTCGCCGAAGGTCTCCTGCGGCGGGCGGTGGCGCTGCTCGGTCATGTAGAGCGCGCTCAGCACGCCGTCGGTGGCCACGAGCGTCAGCGGCCCGTACGGGCTGTCGACCACGGTGTGCGATCTGCTGGTCATGCGGTGAACTCCTCTACGCGGGAAGTACGTTGATGGCGTGGTCCTCGGTGGCCCAGAGGTACTGCACGGCGTACGCGCGCCAGGGCCGCCAGGCGGCGGCGCGCGCCGTGAGCGCGGCGGGTGTCGACGGCAGGCCGAGTGCCCGCGCGGCACGGCGGATACCGAGGTCGGCCGGCAGGAACGCGTCCGGGTCGCCGAGCGCGCGCATCGCGATCACCTCCACGGTCCACGGCCCGAATCCGGGAAGCGCGTGGAGCCGGGCCCTGGCCTCGTCCCAGTCGCTGTCCGTGCCGAGCGGCAGCGTGCCGTCGGCCAGTGCGGCGATCAGGGTCATGAGCGTGGTGCGGCGGCTGCGCGGCAGCGCGAGGGCCTCGGGGTCCAGCGCGGCCAGCGCGTCGGGCGTGGGGAAGAGATGGGTGAGGCCGCCCTCGGGATCGTCCACGGGTGTGCCGTACGCGGTGACGAGACGGGCGGCGTGCGTGCGCGCGGCGGCGGTCGAGACCTGCTGGCCCAGTACCGCGCGTACGGCGAACTCGGCGGCGTCGACGGTGCCCGGCACCCTGCGTCCCGGCGCCTTGCCGACCAGCGGGGCGAGCAGCGGATCGGTACGCAACTGCTCGTCCACGGCGACCGGATCGGCGTCCAGGTCGAGCATGCGTCGGCAGCGGCTGATGGCGACGGTGAGATCGCGCGGGTCGGTCAGCGCGAGCCGGCAGCGGATGTGGTCGGGCTTCGGTGTCAGGGAGACGATGCCGTGCCCGTACGGGAGGGAGAGCGTGCGCCGGTACGCGCCGTCCCGCCACTCCTCGACGCCCGGGACCGCCGTCGCCGCCAGGTGTCCGAAGAGGTTGTCCGGGTTGAGCGGTGCGCGGAAGGGCAGCCGCAGGGAGATCACTCCGGGCGTCCGGGGGCCTGCGGCGGTGTCCGACCGCCGGGCGCCGCGTGCCCGCAGTTCGGTCGGGGCGAGTGCGAACACCTCGCGGACGGTGTCGTTGAAGGTGCGGATCGACGAGAAACCGGCGGCGAAGGCGACCTCCGCCATCGGCAGCGCGGTCGTCTCGATGAGCAGCCGCGCGGTCTGGGCCCGTTGGGCGCGCGCCAGCGCGAGCGGGCCCGCGCCGAGTTCGGCGAGCAGCTGCCGCTCGACCTGCCGCTCCGAGTAGCCGAGGCGCCCCGCGAGTCCCGTGACGCCCTCGCGGTCGACGATCCCGTCCTGGATGAGGCGCATGGCGCGGGCCACGGAGTCGGCGCGCGCGTTCCACTCGGGGGAGCCGGGGCTGGTGTCGGGCCGGCAGCGCTTGCAGGCGCGGAATCCGGCCTGCTGGCAGGCGGCGGCGCTCGGGTGGAAGACCATGTTCTCGGCCTTGGGGGGCACGACCGGGCAGCTCGGACGGCAGTAGATACCGGTGGTCAGAACGGCCGTGAAGAACCAACCGTCGAATCGCGCGTCCTTGGACCGGACGGCACGCAAGCAGCGCTCGGTGTCGGTGTGCATGGGTCAAGCATCCGTCACACGGGGTGGCGGAGCTGGCGAGAATCCGACATCAACCTCGCGCTGCCTGCGCGTACGCCGTGCCCCGCCGTACGCCTCTGGGTCGTGTCTTCAAAGCAGCGCCGTCCGCCCGCAGGGCGGGGCCCGCGGCGGCTGGTGCGGTACATCGCAAGGCGAAGGATCGGTCTCGTACCGGGCGTACTCGGCCGACTCCGACAACGCGGCG